>JACRCS010000223.1 GCA_016218905.1 Deltaproteobacteria bacterium | reverse complement strand
TGCTCTACTCCATCCGCGGGATGCTGCGGCCGTGCGATCGCTGCTACGAATGGAGAGGACACAACGGCCGGAGGAGACCCGCCATGAAGCGAATCGCGATTGTCCCTTCCCTCTTCCTTTCTTTCGCCGCACTGGGAGCCCGCGGTCCGGCTGCAGCCGCCGATCTGAAGAGGTACGACGAAGTGATCACGAAGGATGCCGTCTCGGCGCCGGGTCTCTTCACCGTGCACCGGGTCAAGGATCGCGTCTTCTACGAGATCCCGGCGGCGCGGCTCGGCAGCGATATGCTCTGGTATTCGGAAGTAGCCAAGGCCCCGCCGGGCGTCAGTTGCGGCGGGGTCGCGATTGGCAGTCGGTGCGTCCGCTGGGAACGGTTCTCGAACCGCGTCTTCCTGCGCCTGCTAACTTACGAGAAGAGGGCCGAAGTGGCAGTCGGCCGGGAGCCGCCGGCCATCCAGAGGGCGGTCGAGGATGCCTCCCTCCCGCCCATCGTGATGGCCTTCGACGTCGAGACCGAGGGGCGCGGCGGCTCGGTGGTCATCGACGTGACGAAGCTCCTCACGAGCCACGTGGATGCGTTCTCGGCCGAGGAGGTCCTCAACGACGCAGGGCTCTCGGTCACGGAGGGCGACAAGAGGGGTTCCGTCGATGCCTCCCGCTCGTACGTGGAGGAGGTCAAAGCCTTCCCCGGCAACATCGAGGTGCGCTCGGTCCTGACCTTCCAGGGTCTGACGAGGACCCGAGACGAGATGACGGCCATGCACTTCCGCAACTGCATCCGGGACGTCGGCCGCATCATCGGCGGCGAACGGAATGGAGATCCGAGTCACGGTGTAGAACTTCGCCAGGAGGTGGGCCGGGGGGTGCAGGTCAAGAAGTTCCGAGATCATTAGCGGGCCCGGGCCGGGATCCACGTTCCAGGGGGCACGGGCGGAGAGTGGGAACCGACGCAGCAGTCGCTCGGCGGACTCGAGCACGGCCCCCGGCGCGATCTCCGCGATGCAGGGTCGCCGAGCGAGGAGACACTCGCCGGCCGTAACACCGTTTCACGGTGCCGTTCAAGCGGGTGCGCGTCCGCACGCGCCCCCTCCTCCCGGATGGCGGCCCGCCCACCCCATCTCCCGTAGCGGCTCCTTCACCGCCACACCCTTCTTCCGCCTTCGTACCCGGCGCTGGGGCCCGGCCTGAGGCGGCCCGTAACGGTCCGCTCCAGGGCTGGCGTTGCCTCCGCGGGGTTAATGCCCCGCCGTCCCAGCGGCTCCGTCTCGCCGCCATGCTCCCTTCGGGTAAGAACGCTAGCGGATTTCGTAGGTCAGGCTTCTGTTCGCATTTTTCCGGACCAGGTCGACGGTGATCCTGGTTTCGTTCTGTAACAGTTGATAGGCCTCGAACGCCTGCTGCACCCCCTGGATCTGCAATCCGTTGATGCTCTTGATCACGTCGCCGTTTTGGAGCCCCATCTTCGCGAAGATGCTTCCGGGTCGGACGGCGAAGATCTTGAACCCGTCGGATTCTCCGTTGGTGAAGTTAGGTGCGACGCGGATTTGGCTCATTAGGGTGGGCATGTCCGATTTCACCCGCTCGAGCTCGCGACTGTCCACCACCCACGTGTCCTCGTCCCTCTGGACGACCGTGTCCTGCGTGGCCGCCGACGGAGACGGCGACTGCGCACGGGCGGCCGGCAGCCGGCGCCTCGGAGCGTTGCGGGCGGACGCAAGCTCGGGCTCCCCGGAAGGCCGCCTCTCGAAAAGCGGGAACTCCTCCGTTCTCCCCCTCCATGACACCCGGATCTTGTTCGGGTGCACCGCCAAGAGCACCGCGCCGGGAACGATCTCTTCCCTCTCCTTGACGGCCCGCACCTCCGGCCCCGAAGCGATGAGCGCGAAGGACCGCCCGCCTTCCAACACGGCGGTGCCCACCACCTTCAGCTCCAGGACCGGCTCGGCCCGACCGGCCGGTGTAGGAGAATCGGAAGACGGGAAGGCTCGTGGGGGCGGCGGCAGCACCGGCTGGGCAGCGACCGCCGGCAGAGGCGGCGGAGACGGCAGAAGTGGGGGCTTTGCGAAGAGTGCCCGCTCCGTGATGATTCCGTAATCCGAGAGGCTTTCGGGCTTCGCAGGTCTGTAGTGGAGGCGTGACCGGTCTGACTCAACGTCTTCGGGAACCCAGAGGAGCTTCGAGATGTAGAGAGAAGCCAACCGGGCCGAGAGGTAAGACCCTGCGCAGATCGACAGCAGGAGTACGGCCCAGAAGACCCTTTCGGAGCGAGTTCGCATCGTGATTTCCACCACGTAGACGGACGCTGGGCCGCGCAGCAGTCCTCCCAAATCCCGGACACGCCTTTCTCGACCAGAACGCTCCCGTTGCCGCCGCTGGGTTCGCGTCTCAGGTGACCCGACAGGGGAGACTCGACAGGGCGACCGTCGCACCCGGTCTCGAGAAGCGCCCATGACAAGCGATGCGGCAGTACCGAAAGCAGACTGTAGAGGTCCGAGCCTCGGGGCACCATGGAAGGGAAAGGGTAGGCAAGGGGGAGAAAACGCCGTAAGGAACTACGGCCAGCGTATATCGTCACCCCAGGCTTCATCAGTGCCAGGGGGTTCGGCGGACACGACCGCGCATACCGGCAACACCGGCATCATCCTCAGGGTTGTCCAGGATCCGCTGGACTACGGACGGCCATCAACCACCCCCGCATGCTCCCCTTTGGGCTCAACCAGGAGCTTGAGGCCTTGCCGCGTTCGCACGCGGACGGCTGCCCCCTGTTCCAAAACCCGCGTGCCCTCCAGTTCGGCCCGCCAAAGCTCGGCACCGATCCGGACGTAACCCTCCGGGCCCAGACGGGTTGCGGCCTCACCGAGGGCTCCGATCAGGCGGTCGTGGCCCTCGTGAGGTGCGTAGCTACGCCAGACCAGCGGAAACAGGAGCGCGTCTTTCGCGACCCATAGCCCAACAAGGCCCCAGAACACCCCCGGGGGGACGTCGATCCACTGCTGGACGAGGAGGAGCACGCCCACCAGCGCCGCCGTCCCGGCGAACTGAAGGACGAAGTAGCGGATGGCCGCTTGGGCCATCGGGCCGGGTTTCCTCACCGGCATCTCAAGCCTCCTGTTCTTAGACTGGGCTCGAAAGAGGCGGCTCGTTCGAAGACGCCATCCGGGGGGGCGCCGGAGGAACTTCGCCCAGTAACCGGGACTCTTCGAAGCTCACGCCAGCCGACCCCTCGACTCGATGGTCGTCGCTCCCGACCGGACGAAACGATTGTCAGCGTCGGGTCGTGAATCTCGGTCGGAAGCCTCCGGAGCGGGGAGAACCCGCTCCGGAGGGCAGGGGCGGACTAGGTGGAGGGTGATTCCTCCGTGGGCGGGCACACCTGAGCCGACGCAGAGCCCTGCATTTCGCCGGTCCGTGCCATGTCCTCGCTGCCGGCCGGCTCGGCCGCAGCCACTCCGAACTGCCGGTCGTGCATTTCAGCCCGATAGGCCGTCGCGTCCCTGAGCTTGTTCAGGTCCACGTTGGCGACAAAGCCCTCCATTTCATTGCCCGACCGCTGGACGCGAAGAGCGTCCCAGGGCACGAGTGTCTTTCCTCTTCCAGCTCCGAAGAACCCTCCTGAACGCACGATGACGGAGTCGATCTTCCCGGTCGCCGTGTCCACGAGAACTTCGGAGATCTCACCCAATTTGCTCCCGTCGCTGTTCCAGACCTCCAGTCCCTGCATCCGGTCGGCGTTCAGAATCCAACCTTCGGCAGCCGCTGAAGCAGTCTTCTGCGAGGGCTCCTGCACTTCCGCTCGGGCGCCCGCGTCTGAGTAAGCGTGGTCGTCGGCTTCTGCCGCGACGCTGATTGAAGGCCAAGCCGCCAAGGCAGCCAGACCCACGAATGAAGAGAGGCTCCGCACGATCCTGGACATGATTTCCCTCCTGAGCCGGTCGCAAGCTGCGTCCGGTCTCGTTCTCGTCGCAATAGCCGAGGCGCCTTCGACCGCGCCGTTCTCGGATCTACTCGTTCAGATTAATATGGGCGCGGAGTTTCCTCCGGGCTACTACCCGATGGTATACATGAAGGAACCTCGGTTGCCCTTGTACTTGTCCGAGATCAGGGGCGGAGCTGTCGTTCAGGAGCTCTCCAGATGCTGCCCAGATGCGGATAGGGATCGGTAGAAGGTCTGGTTTCGATCGCTCCAACGGCAGATCGAGAACGAGGAGACGTGCTTGGACTTCGATGGCTGAGTCAGGACGAACGCCGGGCCGGCTCCCTCCGGACCGTGAGCTTTCCGGACGTCTGCCGGACCACGGTATAGCGGTCTCCGTCTCTTGGAGTCACCGCTTCCGCAGGAGCCTCGGGCCAGAGCCTCGAGCCGTCAGGCGAACGAAAGACGAGCTCCCTCGCTCGACAGGTCCGGTGAATCCGATAGTGGTACGGCCCGATCTGAAGTAGGCGGTCGCCGAGTTCATACTCGACGGCGGAACCGGAGCGGTTCGTCACTCGAAAGCGCACGCGCAGCGAAGCGGGGCGGCCGAACATCTGGACCGCGTAGTAGTACCCGGTCCTGGGACTTTGTGCGACGGCTACTCCTGTCTGCGTCACCTCGGGATCCAGCATGTTTGCGCGATGTCCCGGGGAGTTCTTCCAACCCACCACGAAGTCCTCCGCCAAAGCCCCGGCCGTAAAGCCGGCGGTGCTGAACTGATAGGCGATGTTCTCGGATACGATGCAGAAGGCGTAGCCGTGCTTCTTGGCCCGGTCCGACGGCCGGAGCCCGTCGGCGCGGTGACCGTACCGGTCGTTTCGGGCCATATATCCGGCGAAGTAGCGCGCGGTCTGCTTGAGTCCGGCGTCGGACCTCACTGGTTGTCGGCCCTCCTCCTGGCGGAAGTCGTTGGTGCCGCGGACGATGAGCTCTCCCACCTCCGACAGGTTGGGCCGCTTCTCTCTGGAATGCCACTTGGGCGGGACCCGAACGACCTCCCCTTCGTCTTCTTCGAGCGATTGCGCCGCCGTGGGGGTAGCGCTCGGGACAAGCAAGAAGAGCGACAGCAAGAGGGAAGCGTACCGACGACCGATCACGAGACACCTCCTTCGCTCGGCATTTACGTCGTTCCCAACGTGACTCCGCCGAAATCGAAGGTCAACCCATGTCCGGGAAGCGGACCGCCCAGGATCCGAGTTGATCAGACACATGCGGCCCAGAACGCCAGACGGTGGCATAGCTTGCAACTGGTCCGTCCCGAGGGTAACAAGAACAACAAAACCGTTTCCGTGCGAACGTCGGAGGACGGGTCGAGCGCCTCTGAGCGGTTTAGGAGACCCCACCGGGCCAAGAGAGAGGGAACGGGAATCCGCCTTCCGCTAAGGGATCGCGTTGACGCCGACCCAATCGCCTCCGGTATGAGCCTCCAGTGCCCACGCGCGCGTCGGCAGGCCCCCCCCGCTATCTGTCGGTGCAGGTCGCTGAATCGGGCATTCTCCTGGACTGCTCAGCTAGACCCGAACGGCTTAGGATCCCTCCCCGCAGCACTTCGAGTTGCCCCGGACCTGGGTAGGTCCGCCACCCCATTACGGAGACAGGGATGCGCCGACGGTGTGACGGAGAAGACACTGCTTCCGGTCTTGCCGCGGTCGGGCAATCCCACCCTGCCGGGTCCCACGGACCCCGAAAGATATCCCGCGCTGCGCCGTGGCTGAGCATCTGCTTGGTCCTTCTCGTCTTTCCCTCCGCCCCGGGAGCCTTCGGCGCCGATCCCGGCGAGATGCTCAAGGGCCTGCTTCGGGAAGAGCGGGTAGAGGTCGCCATCGAAGGGGTGGCCGGTGAGCCTCTCGAGAATGTGCGGTCAGCCCTCGTCCTGCCGGAGGGCCTCGTGCGAGAAGGGGAGGTCAACCGTGCCTGGCTCGAACGCTTCGCTCGGCAAGCCGAAGACGTTGTCCGGGACGCGCTCAAACCCTTCGGCTATTACGACGCCGAAGTGACCACGTCCCTGGAAGCCCTGCCGGAGGGAAGACGTCGGCTGCGGGTGGTCGTGGAGCGCGGTCAGCCGGTTCGGGTGAGAAACGTCGCGGTCTCCCTCACCGGTCCGGGCAAGGACGAGGACGCCCTGCGGGACCTGGTGGAGGAATTCCCGCTCGAGAGGGGCGACGTCTTGAACCAGAAGCGTTACGAGCAGGCGAAGGGGGCGATCGAGTCCGAAGCTGTCTCCCTTGGTTACCTCGACGCCGCCTACACGGTCCACGAGATCCGCGTCTCCCGAACCGACCGGTGGGCCGAGATTGCGCTCGTGCTCGACACGGGGCCGCGCTACCGCTTCGGCGCCACGACGATCACCGGGGCGCCGGACTACCCCGAGCCGTTTCTCCGCCGGTATCTCTCGTACCACGGGGGGCGGCCCTTCTCCTTCGCCGAGCTCGGGAAGACGCAGGCGAACTTCATCAATTCGGAGCGGTTCGAGCAGGCGATTGTCCGACCGGACCGGGCAGGCAAGGAGGGGAGCGAGATGCCCGTTCAGGTCCAGCTCAAGCCTGCGCCTCCCAAACGCTTTCGCCCCGGAATCGGGTACGGGACCGACACCGGAGCTCGCATATCCCTCCAGTACCGCGACCTGAACGCCTTTCACCGGGGGCAGGAGCTCGAAGCCAACGTCAATGCGGCCGAACGGGCGCAGACGGCGGCGCTCGACTACCGCTTCCCGAGCGCAAGGAACCTTCGGAGCTTCCGCGCCCTGCGAACCGGATACCAGCGGGAGGTGACCGAGACCTACGTCTCCAGAGTCCTCTCCGCCGAGGCAGAGGAGACCCGGGGCTTCGCCCGCGATCTCCTCGCCAGCGGCTACGTGAGGCTGCAACAGGAAGACTTCGACGTCGGACCGGAGAATCGCCGCTCGAAACTCGTCGTGGTGGGGCTGTGGGGTTCGCAGCGCCGCCAGGACTCCGTGGTCAGACCGACGAGGGGATACCAGGTGCGTGGGGAGGTCCGCGGTACGCATCAGGCTCTCGGCTCCGACACCGGCTTCCTCCAGTTCCTCCTGGACGCAGGCGCTCTCCTTCCCCTTCCGCAGCGGCTCTCCGTGCTCGGCCGATTGGACGGGGGAGCCACGGCGCTGAATGATCCGTTCGCGGAGCTCCCGGCTTCGCTTCGTTTCTTCGCCGGCGGAGACCGCAGCGTTCGGGGCTACGCGTACCGCTCACTGGGGCCACGCAACGACCAGGGAGAGGTCGTGGGCGGCAGGAACCTCCTCGTGGGGAGCGTCGAGGTCGAGCGGGGCCTCTTTCAAAAGTGGGGTGTGGCGGCCTTCTACGACGTGGGCAATGCCTTCGACGACCCGAAGAGGATCGAGCTGCGACAGGGTACCGGTCTCGGATTACGGTATTACTCTCCCGTGGGTCCGCTCCGCCTGGACGTCGCACGACAGATCGGAGTTCCGGACCCCCGGTTTCGCATCCACTTCAGCATGGGAATGGAACTCTGAGACGAAGCACCCGGATAGCCCTTCTAGTCCTTCCCGCGGCGGCAGTGGCGGCGGTGGGCCTCGCCGCCGCCTGGCTCTTCGGTACGACGGCCGGAGCCCG
>JACRCS010000222.1 GCA_016218905.1 Deltaproteobacteria bacterium | reverse complement strand
GAAGTCCTCCATGGCCGGATAGAGGATCTCCTCGACCGTCGCGCTCAGGCGATGGATCTCGTCGATGAAGAGGACGTCCCCCTCCCGGAGGTTCGTCAGGATCGCCGCGAGGTCTCCCGGCTTCTCCACCACCGGCCCGGAGGTCGTCTCGATGTTGACGCCGAGCTCCCGGGCGATGATGTGCGCGAGCGTCGTCTTTCCGAGGCCCGGCGGTCCGAAGAAGAGCACGTGGTCGAGCGGTTCGCCCCTGCGCTTCGCGGCCTCGATGAAGACGCGGAGGTTCCTTCGCAGCGCGTCCTGACCGACGTAGTCCTCGAGCGCGAGCGGTCGCAGGACGTTGGCGGGCGGGCCGTCGTCTTCCCCGGCCTCGGGCGCCAGGATGCTTCGGTCGGAGATCACGGGAGTCCTCAACGCCTGGGAGCGAGGGAGCGCAAGGCGGCGCGCACGAGCCCTTCCAGACTCGTCTCACCCGCTTCCCGGGCCTTGTCGAGGGCCTTCTCCGCTGTCTGGCGGGGATAGCCAAGCCCAACGAGCGCCTCCACGGCGTCCTCCTGCGCGCGATCGATCCCCACCCGAGGCGACGGTTGAGCCTCGGAAGGAAGGGCCGCCATCTTCTCGCCCAACTCCAGGATCAACCGCTGGGCCAGCTTCGCGCCCACCCCCGGGATGGAAGTCAGGACCCGCAGGTCGCCTCGGCTCAGGGCCTGCCGGAGCGCCGAGGCTGTCAAGCCGGAGAGGATCTTGAGCGAGAGTTTGGGGCCGACGCCGGACACGCCCTGCATGAGCCCGAAGAGGTCCTCTTCCTCCGGGCTGGAGAAGCCATAGAGGCTGATCTCGTCTTCCCGGACGATCGTCACGATGCGGAGCCGGGCCTGTTCGCCCGGTCCGGGCAGCGAGGCGTACGTCGAGAGGGGCACGCGGACCCGGTACCCGACTCCGCCCACCCCCAGGACCACGTCTCCGGGGGTCGCCCGCTCGATCACGCCCGAGAGGCTTGCGATCACGTTTTCCCCTTGCCGGCGCGGTTGTGCCCGGCGGTCAGCGGGCGGGCCGATACGTACGCTCGAAGGGTCCGACTCGTCTGCAGGTGGCAGATCGCCACTGCCAGTGCGTCCGAGGCGTCGGTTCCGACGACGGAGGAAAGCCCGAGGATGCGTCGGACCATTTCCTGGACCTGACGCTTCTCCGCACGGCCGTACCCGACCACCGCGGCCTTCACCTGCATCGGAGTGTACTCGGCGATGGGTCTTCCCGAGAGTTCCGCCGTGAGAAGGGCCACGCCCCGCGCCTGGCCGAGGCTGAAGGCCGACTGGAGGTTACGCCCGTAAAAGGTGCTCTCCACCCCGACCTCCTCCGGCTGATGAGCTTCGAGCACGCCTTTGAGTCCCTCATAGATCGCGGCAAGGCGCGCCGGTAGCGTCTGCCGACGTGGCGCGCAGATCGTTCCGTGGGCGATACAGACGAGGCGGTTCCCCCGCGCTTCCACCACGCCGTAGCCGGTGGTCTGGGAGCCCGGGTCGATCCCCAGCACGCGGAGCATCTCTCAGCCGAGCTGGGCGAGGCGCTCCATCTCGTCTTCGGAGATGTCGAAGTTTGCGTAGACATTCTGGACGTCGTCGTTGTCCTCGAGCATCTCCATGAGGCGAAGCATCTGCTCCGCTTCCTTGCCCTCCAGCTTCACGCTGTTCTTCGGGATCATGGTCACATCCGAAGAGTCTACCTTGATCCCTCCGCTCTCGAGAGCCGAACGGACAGCGTGGAGCTCGGCGGGTTCGGTCGTGATCTCCCACTGGTCCTCCGCGTCCCGAACGTCCTCGGCTCCGGCATCCAGAGCGACCTCCATGATCTTGTCCTCGTCGACCGTCTTCGAGACTGCGATGTACCCCTTTGACTCGAACAGCCAACCGACGCAACCGTTTTCGCCGAGGTTTCCCTTGTTCTTGCTGAACGCGTGGCGGATCTCGGCCACGACCCGATTCCGGTTGTCGGTGAGGCAGTCGACGAGCACGGCCACGCCACCCGGGCCGTACCCTTCATAGGTGACCTGCTCGTACTGGGCCCCCCCTCCTTCTCCCGTGCCCTTCTTGATAGCACGGTCGATGTTGTCCTTGGGCATGCTCTCGGCCCTCGCCTTCTCGATGGCCGTCCGCAGCCGGGCGTTGCCCTCGGGATCGCCCCCGCCCATGCGCGCTGAGACGGTGATCTCCTTGACGAGCTTCGAGAAGATCTTTCCGCGTTTGGCGTCCGCCTTGCCTTTTTTATGTTTGATGGTGCTCCATTTATTGTGGCCAGACATGGCTCTCCTCCGTCCGAGTCGACACGGTGCTCAGGGTAGCAAAAGGTAGCAAAAAGGCAGGCAAGTGGAAAGCCGCCGGCGCCAAGAAGCCTCCCTCGGCCGGCACACTGGCGAGAATCCACGGTCGCTTGACTTCAGAGGAAGCGGACGATCCGACGGGCGGGAGCGAGGATCGGCCCGAGAGGGGGGCCGATCCTCCAGGAGTGGACTCGCTTACCTCTTCCCCTCCGCGACGCGGGAGGCGACGAGGTCTCCGACCTGGGTCGTGGAGTACCCCATCTGCCCGGCAGCGAGGCTCTTGAGCTTGGTGGAGGTGACCCACATCACCGCCTCCTCGATGCGCCGCCCGGCTTCCGTCTGCCCCAGATGGTCGAGCAACATGCCGGCCGCCGAGATCCCCGCCAGCGGATTGATCACGTTCTGTCCCGTGTACTTCGGGGCCGAGCCGCCGATAGGCTCGAACATGCTCACCCCCTCGGGGTTGATGTTGCCGCCAGCGGCGATCCCCATGCCCCCCTGGATCATGGCTCCCAGGTCCGTGATGATGTCACCGAACATGTTGTCGGTCACGATGACGTCGAACCATTCCGGGTTCTTGACCATCCACATGCAGGTGGCGTCGACGTGCGCGTAGTCGCGCTCCACCTGCGGATACTTCTCTCCCAATTGGTTGAATACGCGCTCCCAGAGGTCGAAGGCGAAGGTGAGGACGTTCGTCTTTCCGCAGAGCGTGAGCTTGCGGGCCTTGTTCCTCTTCATGCAGTAGTCGAAGGCGAAGCGCAGGCAGCGCTCGACACCGCGGTAGGTGTTGATGGATTCCTGGGTCGCCACTTCATACGGCGTGCCTCTCCGCAGGCAGCCGCCCGCCCCCACGTAGAGGCCTTCCGTGTTCTCTCGAACGACGACAAAGTCGATGTGCTCGGGGCCCTTGTCCTTGAGGGGCGTCTCGACGCCCGGGTAGAGCTTCACCGGCCGCAGGTTGATGTACTGATCCAACTCGAAGCGCAGCTTGAGGAGGATCCCCCGTTCGAGGATTCCCGGCCGCACGTCGGGATGACCGATCGCGCCGAGGTAGAGGGCGTCTAGAGAGCGGAACTCCGACAGCGCCGAGTCCGGCAGGGTCTCTCCCGTCCGCAGGTAATGCTCGCCGCCGAACCCGTAGCGCACGAACTCGAGCCCGAACCCGAAGACCTCACCCGCGACCTTCAGGGCTTTAAGCCCCTCCGCGACCACCTCGGGCCCTGTGCCATCCCCAGGAATTACACCGATCCGGTATGTCTTTGCCATGCCTTCCTCCGTCCTAACCTTGTCCTTTCCGCTGGCCGATGAATATCACAGATCCTGCCTCGATCCCAGGCGAAACGGGGCGAAGCGGGTTTTGTTCCGCCTTTACAAGGCCTTTGGCTCGGATCTACAATCGGGCCACTTTGCGTGCTTTTCTTGACATCGGGGAAGGGGGCCTAGAATGGACGGTCCTCGGAGGATCCTCTACATAGAGGATAACCCAGCCAACTTTCGGCTGGTAGAGAGGCTGTTGAGAGACGAAGGATTTGAAGTTCTCCACGCCCAAGATGGTTTTCAGGGCGTTCAGCGAGCCGTTGAGGAGAGAGACCGCCTCGAACTTATTCTGATGGACATCAACCTCCCGGGCATGGATGGCTACGAGGCGGCGACGAAGCTGAAGAACATTCAAGGCTTTGAGAGCATTCCGATTGTCGCTTTGACAGTCAACGCTCTCAAGGGCGATCGCAAACGATCCCTCGCGTGCGGTTGCGACGGCTACATCGCCAAGCCCATCGATATCCATTCTTTCCCGCAGAAGATCAAGGAGTACATCCGCGGCAAGCGAGAGAGACTCCACGCTTCCGAAGAACGTTATTACTTGCGAGAGCATACTCGCAAGCTCGTCAACCGGCTCGAATCGAGCCTCGACCAGTTAAAGCTCCACCACGATCAGATCCGTCACAAGGACAAGCTTGCGAGCCTGGGCGAGATGGCGGCGGGCGTCGCCCACGAGCTGAACAACCCCCTCTCGAGCATCTCCTTCTCGGTTCAACTTCTGCTCCGCGACACGGCCGAAGGGTCGCGGGAGCGCCAGCAGCTCGAGCGCGTACTCCGGAACGTGGAGCGGATCCAGAAACTTGCCGAAGGCCTGACCTCCTTCGCGCGTCCTTCGGATACGCAAAAGACCGTCGTCGACGTGGCAAAGGTGCTCTCGGAAGCGCTGGCCCTCTCCGAGCACGAGTTCCGCTCCCGAGGGATCCGCGCCGTCCAAGAGATCGCGCCCGAGCTGCCGCCGGTCTGGGCCAGCGAGAGCCCACTGCATCACGTCTTCCTGAACCTCCTTCGCAACGCGGCCCAGGCGGTGGCCGCGTCAGGCGAGCGAAATACCGGCGGCGGTTCGGCGTCACAGCGGGGGGGTGTTGTCTTCATGAAGGCCCAGCCCGCCTCGCTCGACAGCGTCAGCGTTCGGGTGACGGACGACGGCGTCGGGATCCCCGCCGAGTACCAGGACCGCCTCTTCACGCCCTTCTTCACCACGAAACCCCGCGGAGAGGGAACCGGCCTCGGTCTCTACATCGTCAAGGAGATTGTGAGCGATCTCGGCGGGCGGATCGAGGTCGAGAGCACCGTGGGCAAGGGAACGACGTTCGAGATCTTCCTTCCGCGGATGCAGAGGCTCGGAGAGGCGGTGTGATCACGCCGGCGCTGCGCCAGCCCCCCACTCTGGACATCCCTACCCTCCCCGGCGTAGCTTCGCGTCTACTGCATGCCTACGGCTCCGACGACGTTCGGATCCCGGATCTCGTTCACGCCCTCGAAGGGGACCCGGGCATCTCGTCCCGGCTCCTCCGCTTGGCCAATTCTCCGTACTACGGGTTCCCGCGCAAGATCGCCACTCTGGAGCGAGCCGTATGGCTCCTGGGACGGGCGACCGTTGCGGCAGTAGCCCTAGCCACGACCATCTTCCGACAGATCGGCGGGGCGGTGGCGCCCGAAGCCGAAGCGCTCTGGACCGGCGCCTACCGGTCGGCCCTGGGCTGCAGGTACCTCGCACGGAAGCTCCCCGCCTCTCCCTGGCGCTCCTCACCCGATTCGCTCTTCCTGACAGGGTTGCTTCACGACGTCGGGATGATCCTCTTCCTCGCGAGGGAGCCGGAGCTCTACCTGGACCTCCTGCGCGCGTCGCGAAGCGTGCCGGAAGTCGTGGAAGCCGAACGAGCTGCGTTCGGACAAGACCACGCAGCCCTGACCGGAGAAGCGATGGAGATCTGGAACTTTCCTGTCGGGATGGTCTCCGTCTGCCGCCACCATCACGGTGGCGGCCTGCGCACCGAGCTCCTGCCGGACTGGGAGATTCTCGCAGCCGTCGATTGCGCCCTCTCGGGCGAGCATCCGGTGCAACCACTCCCTACCTTGAGCGAAGGGCTTCTCGAAGATCTGGAGAGGTACCTGGAGAGCGTACGGGCAGAGGCTGAGGGCTTCTTCCGAGCGCTCTCCTGAACGAGCGATTTCGGCTCCACCTTCTACGGGATGATCAATGGCCTTGGAACGAATCACGGAAGAGGACTTCCAGAGTCTGGAGAACCAAAAGGAGCTCTACGCCCGGGTGCTTCGCGAGGCCACAGAGGAGTTGGAGAGCAGGATTCAGGAGCTGAGTCTGCTCCGGCAAGTCGGGGATCTCTTTCGAAGCTCCTCGCGCCTCGAGGACACAGCCTGTCGGGCGCTCACGATGTTCCTCCGCTTCTCGGAAGCGGAGAACGGTTCTATCATGCTCGTCTCGGAAGCGGGCGAGCTCGCCGTTATCGCGGCTGCCGGGCGCGGTGTCGGCTCCCCCTCTTTCTACGGGCTCGGGGGGTACCCGCGGGCCGGCTTTCGCCCCGGGGAAGGGGTGGCCGGCCGCTGCTTCACCGAGGGAAAGGCGCTCCTCGCGTCCGATGCTCCGGCGGACCCTTCCTTCGTCGTCCGTTCGGGCGGTGTCGAGGTGGGCAGTCTCGCGTGCTTGCCCCTGGTCGCTCAGGGACATCCCCTCGGGGTGCTCAACCTGAGTCACTCGACATCGAACGGGCTCGACGAGCACCGGATGCCTCTCTGGTCCATCCTGGCCGACAGCCTTGCAGTTGCCCTTTCGAACGCACTCCTCTTCCAGCAGCTCCGAGACGCCAACCTCCGGCTCGAAGAGCAGGTGCGCCGGCGGACGGAGGGGCTCGAAGCCGCCAACCGGCAGCTCCAGCAGGCCAAAGCGGAGATAGCCGGTCGAAACGAACTGTTACAAGAACGGGTTCGGGAAAGAACCCAAGAGCTCGAAACGGCCCTGGCCGAGTTACGGTCGCAGCACGCAGAGTTGGAGCAAGCCAATCGCGTCAAGGACGAATTCCTCAACAATATCAATCACGAGCTCAAGACACCCCTGAACGCGATCATCGGCTATACAGGCTTACTTCTCAGGGAGACGGAAGGGGTCCTTCCGGAAGAACAAAGGGCGGACCTCGAGCTCGTCGAGGCAAACGGGAAACACCTCCAGAGCATCCTGGAGAGCATCCTCGCCCTGAAGGACATCGAGCGGGGGACGATCGAGCTCGACCGCCGGCCTGAAGACCTCAACGAGCTCCTCCGATCGGCCGTCGCTTCGGTCCGACCCCGGGCTCGCGCGGCGGGGCTGGAGCTGTCCTTCGAGCCTCTAGACGTCCCGCCGGTCTGGATCGACCACACGCTCATCCTCAGGGTGGTGTACAACCTCCTGGACAACGCCATCAAGTTCGCCGGTCGAGGCCGGATCACCGTGCGCAGCAGGATCTCCCACGGAGATCCTGCGCCTCACGAGCGGGAGGCGGACGAAGCTGGCGGGATCTACGCGGTGGTCGACGTCGAGGACCAGGGCCCCGGCATCCGGCCCGAAGACATGGACCGCATCTTCGAGAAGTTTCAGCAAATTGAGCCACCGATGAAGAAGCACAAGGGCGGCTCGGGTATCGGCCTCGCGATCTCCAAGCACCTCGTGGAGATCCACGGCGGTCGGCTGTGGGTCAGGAGCCGCCCCGGAAACGGCTCCACGTTCTCCTTCTCCCTACCCTTCGAGGTGTCGGGTCCGGCCTAGTGTCCCGTGCGGTTAGTTCGTACGTCGCAACCAGCAGGACGAACGGCGGCGAATCAGCGCCGTTCGGCCAACGCACGGGCTGAATAGCAGGAAGGAACTTCCCGAACGGGAGACTAGCGAGTGTCCATCCGGAAAGTGCCTCTTCCGGACAGAGCTGTCGCTAGGGAGCGACACAAACTTCACGAGCAACTTCGTTTCGCCGGCGGTGTTCGCCGCCGGAGGAAACGTGCTGCTCTGGACGGGTCTTCTGATGGGCGCAGGCCAGTTCGAATCGGAGCACGCCTCGTTCTCCGCCGGGGGCCATTAG
>JACRCS010000206.1 GCA_016218905.1 Deltaproteobacteria bacterium | reverse complement strand
TTCGGGGTCGCCGAAGCGGACGCCTACCGCTTCGCCGCCTTGACCGCTCGCCAAGTACAGCAGTGCAGATGAACCCGATGAACCGGAAGGCACCGGTATTGGACGGCGCCTCGGAGTGCGTTCCAGAAGTCGATCCAGCCTTTCTGCAACGCCGTCCGGCCCTCCGCCTATTCAGACCGCACTGGCCCGACACGGCGAGAGAGAGTTCCCGGTCGGGCATCCAAAATGCGTTACGCCGGTTTCGTGATCTTGAGCTTCTTGATCCTCGACCGCAGGGTGCTCGGGTTGATCTCGAGTAGCGCTGCTGCGCCACCGGATCCTCCGATCTTTCCCCGGGTCTCCTTCAGCGCGCTGAGGATGCACTCCCTCTCTGCGTCGACGAGAGTCATCCTCGCCTTCACCGGGACGTCCCGGCCACCGGGCACTTCGATCAAGAGGTCCTCACCGGAGCTCGTGATGAGCGCCCGCTCCACCAGGTTCTCCAGCTCGCGCACATTTCCGGGCCAGGAATAGGCCTCGAGTGCCCTAAGGGCCTCCCGGGAGACCCTGGCGGCGTGCCTTCCGAACTGCTTTGCGTACTTCTCGATGAACCAGCCCAGGAACAGCGGGATGTCCTCCACACGCTCCCGGAGGGGGGGAACGGAGATCGGGAAGACGCTCAGTCGGTACCACAGGTCGCTGCGGAAGCGCCCGGCTTCCACCTCTTTTTCGAGGTCGCGGTTCGTGGCCGCGATCACGCGGACGTCCGTTCGGATCGTCTTGCTGCCGCCCACCCGCTCGAACTCGCCCTCTTGGAGCACCCGCAGGAGCTTGGCTTGGAGATCGAGGGGGAGCTCCCCGATCTCGTCCAGGAAGAGGGTCGTCCCGTCCGCGAGCTCGAAACGGCCCACCCGGCGCGCCGCCGCGCCGGTGAAGGCGCCCTTCTCGTGGCCGAAGAGCTCACTCTCGATGAGGCTCGCGGTGAGGGTCGCGCAGTTCACCTGCATCAGGGGCCGGTCACGGCGCCTGCTCGCGTCGTGGATCGCCCTCGCGATCAATCCCTTCCCCGTGCCCGTCTCCCCCAGGATCAGGACGGTCGCGTTCGTCGGCGCGACCTGTTTCACCTTCTGGAGGATTCCGCGGAGAACCTCGCTCCTCCCGACGATGTCTCCGAACTCGTTCTCGAGCTGGATCTCCCCCTTCAGGTAGGCGTAGTCGGCTTCGAGACGGTCTTTGAGCTTCTTCACCTCGGCGAGCGCCTGGGTCAACGCCTCCTCGTTCTCCTTTCGGATCAGCGCGTTGGCGAGGACCTCACCGAAGAGGCGCAGCCGGGGGACCAGTTCCGCCGGCCAGGCGCGGTGCACGCGAACGGTCGCCAGGACCAGCGCTCCGACGGTAGCGCCGCGCACCGAGATCGGAATGGCGAGGGCCGACTGGACGCCGAACTCCTCGTACACGCGCCGGAGCGGCTCCGCTTCGGGCGGCAGCTCCTCCAGGCGATAGAACTGGACGACCTCGCCCTGGCTCCACGTGCGGTAGAAGTAGCCGAAGTTCTCGAAGAAGTGCGGATCGAGGAGCCAGCTCATGAAGCGGGCGATCTGCCGGTCGTCCTCGCTCGGCCACCAGACGTAGGGGACGTCGAAGCGGACGGCCCCTCGCTCCCGGACCAGCCGGTAGAACGCGCAGCGGTCGGCTTCCAGGAGCGTACCCAGCTTCCCCAGGTCGCTGCGAAGAATCGCTTCGACCTGATCGGCCGGGACGTTGATGTAGGTGGCGGAGACCTCCGAAAGGAGATGCTCGAAACGCAGCAGCTCGGCGAGCCTGCGCGCTTCCTGAGACCGTTCTGCTGACGTGGTCCCGGTTTCGTCCTGCACCGAGCCTCCTGGCCTCCGAGGTGGCTACCGCGGCGGGAGACGGTCGACGACGTAGCCCGCCGCGGCGAGGGCGTCTTCGATGGAATCCGGGGACGCGGCTCCATCATCGAAGTCGACGGTCAGCAGGTCAAGAACGGGATCGAGCCTCGCAGCCCTGACATGGGGAAGTCTCACGGCCGCCTCACGGGCGCCCTCTTTGTTGCAGCCTCAGGCGTAGCTGACGATCCGGAAGTCTCGCACCGCCGGGGAGGCGGCAGCTGCGAGGAGCAGGGCGAGCGTCGCGACCGCTGGAATCAAGTGCCTCATGTCTTCCTGTTCTTCCTGTTCTTCCTGTTCTTCCTGTTCTTCCTGTTCTTCCTGTTCTTCAATCATTTCCGCCGGAACGTAGGCTTCCTCTTCTCGAGGAGCGCCGCGACCGCTTCCTTGTAGTCCTCGGTCCGGGCCAGGTCCTTCGACAGGGAAGTCGTGAAGTGATTGAGGAGGTTTCGGGAGATCGTCGTCCCGCCGTTTTTGATATCCCGCAGGATCCTCAGCCCGTGGTGGAGCGGGAGGGGCGGCCGGGAGAGGAGGCCCTCGGCGAGCTCCCGGGCCGCGTCCATGACCCCGGCGTCGGGCGCGAGGCGGTTCAGCACGCCGACCTGGTACGCGCGCTGCGCCGTGAAGGGGAAGCCGGCCAGCAGCTCGGCCGCGATGGCGTAGGGCAGGTTGTCCCACAGGATGATGACGTTGCCCCGTTCCACCTCTGGGAGCTGGAAGGTCGCGCTCTCTCCGGCGACGCGGAAGTCGGCCCGAAGGACGAGATCGAGGGCGCCGCCGACAGCGTAGCCCTGGACGGCCGCGACGGTGGGCTTGTCCAGCCGCCCCGACCAGTAAGGGTCCTTCAGGGTCTCGGCGAGGAAGATCCCCACCGAGTCCTCCCCCTGCAGGGCCCGGGCGAACCAGCTCTTGTCGGCTCCGGCCGAGAAGGCCCGGCCCGCGCCCGTGAGGATCGCGACCCACGCGTCCTCGTCGTCCTGGTAACGCCTCCACGCCTCCCGCAGCCCCAGGAGCATCTCCGGGTCGATGGCGTTCAGCTTCTCGGGGCGGTTCATCGTGATCGTGACCAGATGGCCGCTCTTCTCGTATTCGACGACGCTCATGCTCGACTCTCCCAAACTTTCCCGGGGCCACTCGTCGAGAGCGCTCTCGCTGCCCGACCACCGCCGTCCGCCCGGGGGACGAACCCAGGATCACGGAGGTCTTACAAGGGTCGTGCCAACGGCCTTTCGGGACACCCTCTGGCGGAGGAGGCGCGCTCGTTCGCGAAGGGACTGTGGGTTCCGGCGGCCGTCCGGCCCGGAGGTCACGAAATGTCGTGGCTCCCTCCCTCGGCCGGATGCGAGGCTTGGACAACCGGCGGGGCCGTTGACCTGCCCTTCTACACAGACTACGATACGGCTACACGTGTTGAGGAGGTCGCGCCGTGGCCCTGAACATTCGAAATCCCGAAACCGAGAAGCTCGCCGAAGCCCTGGCGCGCCTCACGGGGGAGACCAAGACGGACGCGGTCACCCGAGCGTTGCGGGACCGCTTGGAGCGCCTGCGCCGCGAAAGGGGAGAGCGCCGCTTGGCCGACGAACTCGACGACATTGCCCTCCACTGCTCGAGGCTGCCGGTGCTGGACGCCAGAGCCGCGGACGAGATCCTGGGCTACGATCGGCACGGGCTGCCTCGCTGATGGTGATCGACACCTCCGCAGTCCTGGCGATTCTCCAAGACGAGCCCGAACGGCGGCGCTTCAACGAGGCGATCGAGGCGGCCGATTCCGTCCGGATCTCCGCGGCGACTTTCGTCGAGGTCTCCATCGTGGTGGAAGTGCGCTACGGAGCCGAAGGCTTGCGCGACTTCGATCTCTTCGTCGCCCGGGCAGGAATCGAGCTGGTCCCCGTGGACCGGGAACAGGCGCACGAAGCGAGGCTCGCCTTCAACCGCTTCGGGAAGGGTCGGCATCCGGCCGGGCTCAACTACGGCGACTGCTTCGCCTATGCTCTCGCTAGGACCCTGGCAGAACCGCTCCTCTACAAGGGCGCCGACTTCGCCCAGACCGACCTCCTCTCGGCCGGGTGATCGCGGGCCGTCTCGACCGTCCCGGACGAGCCACGGAGTTCAGGCAGGTCGTCGGATCTCGAGTTTCTGGATTCGGGACCGGAGCGTGCTGGGTTTGAGCCCGAGGCGGGAGGCAGCCCCTCTGGGGCCTTCGATCCGCCAGTGGGCCTCCTTCAGCGCGCTCAGGATGTGCTGCCGTTCGGCGTCCGCCAGCGTCATCCCGGCCTTTGCCGGGGTCGAGCGGCGGCCGGGCACCTCGATGTGGAGCTCCTCGCCGGTGCTCGTAATGAGCGCGCGCTCGACGAGGTTCTCGAGCTCGCGGACGTTCCCCGGCCAGGAGTAGCTCTCGAGCTCGCGCAGCGTCGCGCGGGAGAGGCGGCCGACGCGTCTTCCCGTCTGCTTCGCGTACTTCTCCACGAACCAGCTCACGAAGAGGGGGATGTCCTCCACCCGCTCGCGGAGCGGCGGAACGAAAATGGGGAAGACGGAGAGCCGGTACCAGAGGTCGCTCCGGAAACGGCCGGCCTCCACCTCCTTCTCCAGGTCGCGGTTCGTGGCCGCAATGACCCGGACGTCCGTCCGGATCGTGGTGCTGCCTCCCACGCGCTCGAACTCGCCGTCCTGCAGCACTCGCAGGAGCTTCGCCTGAAGATCCAGGGGAAGCTCGCCGATCTCGTCCAGGAACAGGGTCGTCCCGTCGGCGAGCTCGAAGCGGCCCGCGCGCCGGGCGGCAGCCCCGGTGAAGGCCCCCTTCTCGTGACCGAAGAGCTCGCTCTCGATCAGGGTCGCGGTCAGGGTCGCGCAGTTCACCTGCATCAACGGGCGGTCCTTCCGCCGGCTCGCGTTGTGGATCGCCCGGGCGACCAGCCCCTTCCCGGTCCCCGTCTCCCCCTGGATGAGGACCGTCGCGTTCGTGGGAGCCACCTGCTTCACCTTCCGCAGGATCCCGCGGAGCACTTCGCTCTTCCCCACGATCTCGCCGAACTCGTGCTCCTGCTGGAGCTCCTCGGTGAGGTACGCGTAGTCGGCCTCGAGACGCTCCTTGAGCTGCTGGACCTCCGCGAGCGCGCTCCGCAGGGCCTCCTCGTTCCTCTTTCGCATGAGCGCGTTCGCGATCACCTCGCCGAAGAGGCGCAGCCGCGGGATCAGATCCGCCGCCCAGGTCCGATGGGCATGGACCGTCGAGAGCACGAGCGCCCCGACGGTCTCCCGGCCGACCGAAATCGGAATCGCGAGCGCCGACTTGACGCCGAAGCTCCCGTAGACGTCCTTCAATGCCTTCGCCTCGCGCGGCAATTCCTCGAGACGATGGAACTGGACGATTTCGCCCCGCGTCCACTTACGGAAGAAGTAGGCAAACTTCTCCAGGAACTTGGGATCCGTGACCCAGGCATGGAACCTTGCCACCTGTGCGTCGTCCTCGTTCGGCCACCAGATGTAGGCCTGGTCTATGCGGACCAGTCCCTTGTCCCGCGCGATCCGGTGAAAGGCGCACCGGTCGGCCTTTAGAAGCGTGCCGAGGCGTCCCAGATCGCCGCGGACGATGTCGTCGATCTCGGAGACCGGTACGTTGATATACCTGGCCGAGACCTCGGAGAGAAGGTGCTCGAATTCCAGGAGGTCGGCCAGCCTGGCCGCTTCTTCGGAGGATCCGGGTGCCGCCTTCCCGCTCTGGTCCTGTGGTGGGATTCCCATTCTCCTAACGAGGCTGCGCCTCAGACCATCGAGATGAAGCAAGCCCAGTTTGTTCTCACGCAACGACGCAACGTGAGAACTGACCTTGGGTTTTCGTTGCGAGCGTTGCGCCGTCGCGTGAGGCGGGGTTTTCCCCACCGTGAGACTCGGTCTCGTATGGCAAGTCTACCTAGGTTGTCGCAGACCCTCAAGACGTGAAGAGGTTCCGTGCATTTTGCGCCCGGTCGGCTTCGATCTTCGGCAAAGAGCGCAACACAGAGCCTGGCGCCGTTCAGAGACTGTCGTCCGGGGCGATCAAGGCGAGTTTCGGGAAGTAGGTGCGGTACCGGGCCGCATCCCGGGTAAGGAGGGCGAGGCCGGCGACCGCAGCGTGGGCGCCGATGTAGAAGTCCGGCAAGGGTGCGGTCTTCCGGCCCGAGCTCTTCCGGTAGGACAGGAAGGCTTTGCCCGCGAGAAACGCTGCTTCCCACGGCAGGGCCTCGCGCCGGAACGCGTCGTGAGGGAGTGCCTCCTCGAGCTCCTCGATCCGCTCGAACCCGACGGAGACCTCCGCGTAGATCACGGGGTTGATGACCAGCACCCCCCGATCGGCGCACTCGGCGAGGCGCTCGCCGGACCAAGGCGCCCACTTCGGATCTTCCGTCAGGACGTCGAGGAGCACGCTGCTGTCGACCAGAAACTCCATCAGTCGCCACGCGTCAGGGCCAGGATCTCGTCCGTCGTCAGCGAGACCGTGGCCTTTCCCTTGAGACCAGCCACGAGCCTCTTTCCTCTCCTCTGCCGGCGTTCTTCCTTTACCACCCGAAGGGTGTTGCCCTCCGGCACGAAGGTCACCTCCGTGCCCGGCAGGAATCCGAAGCGCTCCCGGATCTCTTGGGGAATCGTGACCTGGCCTTTGCTCGTGATCTTCACGGCGTCGCCTCCGGTAAGATTCTTACCCTTTCAGTATTACCGGCAGGGGCGCCGGAGGTCAAGGGGCCCCTCCCCTGGCTCCTCCCGGCGCGGATGCTTACCCTCGTGGTGATCCTCCACGTTTCGGACGGCTCGTCTCACGGCCGCCCGGGTGATCGAGAGGAGTGAAACCATGGCCAAAGTAGCGATCAACGGGCTCGGCCGGATCGGCCGGGTGGCCTTCCGGATCCTGGTGGACCGGCCGGACCTGGAGCTCGTGGCGGCGAACGACCTCGTCGACCCCGACGACCTCGCCTACCTGATTCAGTTCGACAGCGTCCACGGGCGCTTCCCCAAGCCCATCCGGGTGGACGGGAAGCACCTCGTCGTCGACGGTACCCGCTGCCAGGTGCTCAACGAGAAGGACCCGGCCGCGCTCCCGTGGGGAGAGCTCGGAGTCGACCTCGTCTTCGAGTGCACAGGGTTCTTCGACACCCGGGAGGCGCTCGAGAAGCACCTCCAGGCGGGCGCCAAGCGGGTGATCCTCTCGGCTCCTGCCCAGGGACCCGGCGTTCCCACGGTCGTCCACGGGGTGAACCGGGCCGACCCCGCGGAACGGATCATCTCGTGCGCGAGCTGCACGACCAACTGCGTGACTCCCGTGGTGGAGGTCCTCGACCGGAGGATCGGCGTCCTGAAGGCCATGATGTCGACGACCCACGCCTACACCTCCACCCAAAAGCTCCTCGACACGGCGTTGAAGAACCCACGCAGGGGCCGCTCCGCGGCCGTGAACCTGGTTCCGGCCTCCACCGGCGCCGCCCGCGCGACGGCCAAGGTCCTTCCGAAGCTCGCCGGCAAGTTCGACGGTTTGGCCATCCGGGCCCCGGTGCCTTCGGGATCCATCGCGCTGATCGTGCTCCTCACGGCCCGGAAGACCTCCGTGGAGGAGGTGAACCGCATCCTTCGCGAGGAGGCCGAGACGGAGCGCTATCGAGACATCCTGGCCGTGGCGGAAGCGCCGCTCGTCTCCTCGGACGTGCTCGGCGACTGCCGGGCTTCGATCGTCGACGCCGAGATGACCCAGGTGGTGGACGGGGACCTCGTCCAGGTGGCGAGCTGGTACGACAACGAGTGGGGTTACGCGTGCCAGATGATCAAGGAAGGCGCCCGGATCCTGAAGGAAGCGGCCACGGCGCAGCGGCTCGCGGCGTGAGCCGGGGCGCCGGGGGGGCGCAGGTCTGATCGGAGCGACGGTCCTGGGATGGGGCCGCGTCCGACCGGCGCCCCCCGCCGAAACCTGCAGTCCCAAGAACCGGGGTGAATGCTGCTGTATGACCCGTGTCATAGATCCGGCCGGCATTCCCGTCTAAACTCACGTTTGTCTTCGACAGGGTCGCTCGTACGGGGGCGCGGGAGGAGCCTCTGCCCTGCTGCCTCGCGACCCCCGCTCTCTTCCGGAGGAACGACAGGATGACGGACGCGGCCCTTCTCTTCGCGGAGCACTTCGTCAGGACCCGCTTCGAAGACCTCGCCGGCGAAGTCGTAGAGGCGACGAAGAAGGAGATCCTGGACCTCCTGGGGGTCGCGGTCGGCGGTTTCGCGCAGCCCGGGGGTAGGGAGCTCCTCCAGCTCGTCCGGGAGTGGGGCGGCAGAGAAGAGAGCACCATCATCGGGTGCAGCCGAAAGGTCCCCGCCCCCAACGCGGCGCACGTCAACGCCACCATCGCCCACGCCCTGGACTTCGACGACGTCCACGAGACCGCGGTCATGCACCCGGGGATCGCGGTCATCCCGGTCGCCCTGGCCCTGGGGGAGCGGGCGGGCCGCCTCAGCGGGAAGGAGCTCCTGACGAGCGCGGCCCTCGGGGTGGACCTGATGTGCAGGCTCGCGCTGGCGACCACCCCCGGGAAGAAGCCCTTCGACACCGGCTGGCACCTCACGTCCATCTACGGCTACCTGGGAGCGGCCGCCACGGCCGGAAGGATTCTCGGGCTCGACGCGGAAAAGATGGTCAACGCCCTCGGGATCGCCTATCACCAGAGCGGGGGGACCGGGCAGGCCGTGAAGGACGGCGCGCTGACGAAGCGGCTCGGCCCCGGCTTTGCCGTGAAGGGGTGGATCACCGCGGCGCTCCTGGCGGAGCGAGGCGTCACCGGAGCGAAGAACTCCCTGGAGGGGGAGATGGGGCTCTACAGGGTGTACCTCCGGGGCGACTACGCCCCGGAGGTCCTCACCGCAGGGCTGGGGGAGCGGTTCGAGGGCCCGAACGTCGCCATCAAGCCCTACCCGTGCTGCCGCGGCATCCATCCCGCCATCGACGCCGCTCTCGAGCTCGTGACCGAGCACTCGGTCCGGCCGGAGGAGCTGCGACGGGTCGAGATCGCCGTGAGCGAGGGGCACCACCTCCTCCTCTGCACGCCCTTGGAGGCGAAGCTCCGGCCCCGAAACCCGGTGGACGCCCAGTTCAGCATTCCGTGGGGCGTGGCCGTCGCGCTCGCCCGAAAGCAGGTCACCCTCGCCGATTTCACCGAAGAGGCCATTCGGAGCCGGGATATCCTCGAGGTCGTCGGCAAGCTCTCGGTCGGGGTGGACAACACGCTGAAGCGGCCGGACAAGATCGAACCGACCCGCGTCCGGATCACCACGAACTCCGGAGCCGTCTTCTCGGCGGAAGTCGAGCATCCGCTGGGGAGCATGGAGCGGCCCATGTCCTTCTGGGACTGCTCGACGAAGTTCCGGGACTGCGCCAAGGCCCTGCCCCCGGAGCGCGTGGAGGGCCTCATCGAGCGGATCGCCCACCTCGAAGCGCTCGGCGACGCCGGCGAGCTGACGGACCTGCTCCGGTTCGATCTGTAACAGCGAGGAGAGTGCAGATGTGCCGAAACTTCGAAGACAAGGTCGTCCTGGTGACCGGAGGGGCTTACGGCATCGGGAGGGCCGCCGCGGTCGGCTTCGCCGAGCGGGGTGCGAGGGTGGCGTTCGCGGACCTGGACGCGGAGAGGGCAGAGGAGACGCTGCGCCTCATCCGGGAGGCGGGGGGCGAGGCGATCTTCGTCGAGACGGACGTCGCCCGGGAGGAGGACGTCCGGCGGCTCGTGGCGAAGACGGTGGAGACGTACGGGAAGCTCGACTGCGCCTTCAACAACGCCGGCATCCACAAGCACTTTTCGTCGTCCCTGGACTTCACCGAGCGAGACTGGGACCAGCTCGTGGACGTGAACCTGAAGGGCATCTGGCTCTGCCTGAAGCACGAGATCCCCGAGATGCTCAAGCGTGGCAAGGGGGCGATCGTCAACACGTCTTCGGCCGCCGGCCTGGTCGGGGCGCCGAGCAACCCCGCGTACCCGGCGAGCAAGCACGGCGTCGTGGGGATCACGAAGTCGACGGCCCTCGAGTTCGCCCGCTCGGGCATCCGCGTCAACTGCGTCTGCCCCGGCCCCATCCGGACCGGGATGTTCGAGAGCCTCGTCTCCGCCTCCCCCGAGATCGTCGACCTCATGGAGGCCAAAGTGCCCATGGGCCGCGCCGGCCGACCCGAAGAGGTCGCCCGGGCCGCCATCTGGCTCTGCTCCGACGAGGCGTCCTACATCACGGGCCACGCCCTGGCGGTGGACGGCGGCATCGTCGCGGATTGATCCCTCGAGCGGACCGCGCGGCACCGAATGAGCAGGGTCAAGGTACTACGTCCTCTACGCCGTAGGCCTCCTCGCCCTCTCCGAGCCGGAGGTCGCGCTCCGGGTCGGCTTGAGCTCCGTGCTGCGGCTCGGCGCAGGCTCCATTCCAGATGGCCGTATGGGCCGCGACGGAGGTGAGGCGAATGACGCGCGCTGAGTTCGACCGGTATCTCCGAAAGTTCAACGCCGCGGACTACGACGGCTTCCTGGAATACTACGCGGACGATTTCGAGATGCTCCACGTGGGAGGCCACTTGCGGGGCCGGGAGGAGGTCCTCTCGTTCTACGCTTTCCTCCACGCGCACGTCCGGGAGACGGTGCTCGTCGACCACTTCGTCTCCGACGAGCACATGATCGCGCTGGAGGCCCGGGTGCGCCTCGAGTGCCGGAAGGAGCTGACGGCCGAGGCGATCGCCGCCTCGGCGTACCCCCGCCTCGAACCCCTGGCGTTCGGCCAGGTCGTCGAGTTGCCGCCGCAGTTCATCCACTACCATCTCCGGGACGGCAAGTTCATGAAGGTCGAGTGCCGGGAGTGCCCATGACGCTCGACGACATCCGGTCCGCGGCCGCACGACGCGAGCCTGCGTCGGGCGTTCACCCGGTCACGCTGCGGCTCGCGTCGGCTGACGACAACCCGGAAGCCGCTCCGGTACGCGCCGCCCTGCTCGAAGCGTGCGAGCGCTTCGCCCTGGGGGCGGCGGTCGTTGCCACGGGTTCCTTCGGGTACGACGATCTCGAAC
>JACRCS010000211.1 GCA_016218905.1 Deltaproteobacteria bacterium | reverse complement strand
GGTCGACCGATCCACCTCGACGAAGCCCGCAGCCGCTCCGCGCGGGGGGGAGACGCCGCAGGCGTCGCGGGGGACCCGGCGGTCCGGGTCCCCCGATCCATCTCAATCCGGACGAGCCAGGATCCTCACGCGAAGCTTGACGACCTTCGGGAAGTCGATCGTCCGCAGCTTCACCGAGACGCGATTCGTGTCGCCCGCCTCGGTCCCGTTCATCGTCCGGTCCTGGACCCCGGAGCCGATCTCGCGGCCGCCGTCGTCCAGGAGGGAGACGCGGTAGCTGCACTTCCAGTCGTCGTCGTCGCGGTTCGCGTAGGTGAACTTCAGGGTCAGGCTCGTCGTCGCGTCCGGCTTCTGCTCGGCCTTGAGGACGTCGTCCGGTTTCGGCCAGCCCGTCACCTCGACCGACTCGACCGTGATGAACCGGTCTTCGATCCCGACGGGAATCGATTCCTTCGTCCGGAAGGGGATCACGCGCTCGAGGCGCGAGGCGGCGCTCGAGGAGCTCCCGGGCTCCGCCGGCCGATGCGGCTCGGCAGAGGGAGGCGCGGGGACAGGCTGGGGTGGGGACTTCGGCGCCGCAGGGTACGAGTCCGGCGCGGCGCTGGGCTCCGGAACAGGCGTCGCCCGCGGCCATCCCGTCGACGTTCCCGCCGGCGCCGCCGTCGGCACGCCCAGCTCCTCGATCGTCACCCGCGACGAGCCGTCGTCCGGCATCGACACATCCCCTGTCACGTTTCCCTCTGCCGGCATCTCCCCGCTCCCGGCCATCTCCGGAGTCGGGGATGGGGCGGCCTCGACCGGCACCGGCGTCGGCGGAATCGTCTCGCCGGAGGAGAGCTCCCCTGGCGTTCCCTTCGGCCTGAAGAGCGTCCAGCCGACTCCCGCCGCTACGCCGATGAAGAGGAGCGCGACGACGACGATCGCAGCGACCACCGCGTTCGTCGACGGGCCGGCGGCCGGGCGCCGCATCGTGACCGCCGTCTGCGGAGCGGGCAGGGTCAGGCGTGCCGACCGGGGAGCGGGCGGCGGGGTCGTCGGAGGGAGGGTGGCCGCCGAATCGGCTGCCGTGGCGATCCAGGTCGGGTCCACGGGACGCGCGGCCCGAACGGCCGTGGAGGGTTTCAGCGGCATCGAAGCCCCGAGGGCGGCGGCGAGCGCCTCGACCATCTGGCGACAGGATTCGAATCGTTCCTGCGGCTGCT
The DNA here is from genome assembly GCA_016218905.1 of Deltaproteobacteria bacterium. The sequence continues at coordinate 2,616 of JACRCS010000211.1, read as the reverse complement.
TGGCGAGCGCCTTCGCGACGACGTCGTCGACCTCGCGAGGCAGGTCCGGGACGAAGGACGACGGTGGCGGCGGCGCCTGGCTAAGGTGCTTGTCGAGGATGGCGAACGGCGATTCGCTCCGGAAGGGAGTCCGGCCCGTCAGCAGCTCGAACGCGACGATGCCGAGGGCGTACTGGTCGGCGCGCCGGTCGACCGGCTTGCCGACCGCCTGTTCCGGGGCCATGTAGGCCGGCGTGCCGACGACCATCCCCGCCACCGTCAGCTCGGACGAGACGGCCGTGTTCTTGGCGAGACCGAAGTCGGCGAGGAGGAGGCTCCCCGAGGCGTCGACGAGGACGTTCGACGGCTTCACGTCGCGGTGGAGGACGCCGCGCCCGTGCGCGTGGTCGAGCGCGGCGGCGATCGCGGCGAGCGCCTCCACCGCCTCGTCGGCCGGCATCGGGCCGGAAATCCGCTCCTTCAGGCTCCCGCCTGGCAGGAGCGGCATGACGAGGTAGGTGACGCCCCCCTCCGTCCCGAAATCGTAGATCGGGAGGATGCGGGGGTGCTCGAGCTGCGCGGCGAGGCGCGCCTCGCGAATGAAGCGCTCGTGGAACTCGGCTTCGCCCGCGATCTCGTCGCGGACGACCTTCACCGCGACGCTCCGGTGGAGCCCCTCGTCGAAGGCCTCCCAGACCTCCGCCATTCCCCCCGCGCCGATCTTCCGCGAGAGGACGTAGCGCCCCAGCTTCCGGCCCGCTTCGACCGTCATCGTCCGAACCCCTCGCCCCTGCGGTCACGCGCGAAGCGTGCGTAGACCTTCTGGAGGATATCGGGCCCGGGGCGAAGCGGCGCGGCGTCGGACGCCGTGGCCGCCCAGCGGAGAGCCACGACGAGCGGCACGCACGGAGCGGGATCGGAGTTCGCGACCCCCTTCTCCTCGCGTGCCGCCGCGGCCCAGACGCGCGTGGGGAGCGATACCGCCTCGACCGTTTCGGCGGTCGGCGACGCGCAATGACGGGGAAGAGACGAGACCAGGTACTCGCGGCAGGCAATCGGCCGCTCGGAATAGATCGAACAGCTCTCGTCCTCGAGGAAGGGACACGGGATGCCGAGACGCATGTACCCCAGACCCAGGTCGATGGCCTCGACGGACATCCTCTCGGTACTCCCCTCGAGCGAGGGGAGGAGCCCCGCCGCTTCGACCCGGCGGAGAGCGTCCTCGAAGCGCTCCTTCATCTCCGACCGCCTCGGCTCGGGGAGCTCCTCGACGAGCGCCGCGATCGCCCGGGCCTCCGCGTGGGCGAGGGGAATGAGCTGCCGGCAGCAGGCCCCGCACCCCTTCGCACAGGAGACGGGCTTGCCCGCCGCAGCGGACATCTCGGCCCCGTAGGCGACGAAGGCATCGGCGGTCGTCCGAAGCGCCGGCAGGAGGCGCTCCATCGGCACCTCTCCCATCGGGACGTCCATCTCGACCCGGACCGTTCCTCCGGGGAGAGCCAGGTCCACGGTCAGCCCGCGGGTGTCCACGACCGCTTCTTCACGAGACGGAATTAGACCAGACCCGACCATCCCGTGCGCCCCGCGTAGAGAAAGCGCTTGATCTTCCGGGTCGGGGTCTTCTGGAACTCCTCGGGGACGATCTCGATCGCGGCAACCTGGCAGAACGGAGGAAGCCTCCCGTTCAGCTTCTGCCGGTTCCTCTCCATCTCTTTCAGGATCCCTTCGTGCCCCACCTTCGCGGCGTCGGCAGCCTCCAGGTCGGGGTAGACGAGCGCGAGCAGCCGGTGGTCCCGCTCGAGGACGAGCGACTCGGCGACGAAAGGCAGGGCGTTCAGGCGGGCCTCGATCTCCTCGGGGTAGACGTTTTGGCCCGTCGCATCGAGGAACATCGTCTTCGACCGGCCGCGGAGAGTCAGGAAGCCGCCCGCGTCGAGGAGCCCGAGATCCCCGGTCCTCAGCCAGCCGTTCTCGTCGAGGACCTCCCGCGTCGCCTCGGAGCTCTTGTAGTACCCCGCCATGACGTGCGGCCCGCGGACCTTCACCTCGCCCGCCGTTCGGGAGGGGTCGTCCGAGTCGACGACGAGCTCCATCCCGTCGACGACGCGCCCCACGCCCTGCGGCTTGTGCTCGCGCCACCCGGCGTACGTCAGGAGAGGTCCGCACTCGGTCATGCCGTAGCCGACGGTGACCGGGAAGCCGATCCGCAGGAGGAAATCCTCCACGGTCGGGTTCAGGGCCGCGCCGCCCACGACGACCTCCAGGACTCGCCCGCCGAAGGCGTCGATCAGCTTCTTTCGCAGGAGGGCGTCGATCCGCCGCCGGAAGGCCGGCACCTTCGTCAGGAGCTTCACGGCCGGCTTCTCGAGGAAGGGCCGAACGCGTTTGGCGTAGATCTTCTCGAGGACGAGGGGGACCGTCAGGACGAGGCGCGGCTTCTCGGTCCCGAAAAGTTCGTCCAGCTCCTCGAGGTAGTCCTCGAAGTCCTTCTGGAACTTCCGGACCACGTGTTCCGCGGACTCGCCGATCACGAGCGGCACCTTTGATGGACAACCGAACTGCACGATGTCGTGGGCTGTCCTCCAGTGCGGCTCGATGTCCTTGATCGGGAGCGAATGGATCGCGTCCTTGCGCTCG
>JACRCS010000210.1 GCA_016218905.1 Deltaproteobacteria bacterium | reverse complement strand
CCCACCCTTTGCGCTTCCTGGGGGGTGCCTCGGCGGGCAGGACCTGCTGCTCTTCCCACCTTTCGCGAGGAGCGAGATGATCATCATCGGCGAACGGATCAACACCAGTCGAAAGCCCATGGCGCAGGCCGTAAGTGAGAGAAACGCGGAGTTCATCCGCGAAGATGCGAAGCGGCAGGAAGCCGCGGGCGCGAGCTTCATCGACGTCAACTGCGGGACGCGGCTGAAGACGGAGCTCGAGGACTTCCTCTGGCTGATGGACACCATTCAGGAAGTCGTGTCGATCCCCCTTTGCCTCGACAGCCCGGACGCACAGGTGCTCGCCGCCGGGCTCAAGCGAGCCAAGAAGCGGCCCAAGATCAAGTCAATCACGCTGGAGCCGGACCGGTTCGAGGCAGTGTCGCCGCTCGTTGCCGGCGACGCGGCGGACGTGGTCGCCCTCTGCATGGACGAGAGCGGGATCCCGAGGACGACCGAGAAGGTCGTCGAGAACGCGCGCAAGCTCGTGGCGAAGCTCGAGGCGCTCGGGATGAAGCGGGGGAGCATCTATCTCGACCCGATGATCCAGCCGATCGGGACCGACACGGACATGGGCAAGGTCGCGCTCAACTCGATCGAGACGATCATGACGACCCTTCCGGGCGTCCACACCACCTGCGGGCTCTCCAACGTCTCGTACGGCCTTCCCGAACGCTTTCTCGTGAACCGGCACTTCCTGACCTGCGCGATGGCGAAGGGGCTGGATTCGGCCATCATCGACCCTCTCGACCGCAAGATCATGACGAGCATCTTTACCACCGAGATGGTGCTCGGGAAGGACGAATACTGTGCCAACTACATCGACGCGGTGCGGGAAGGGCTGATCGAGGCCTAGCAGGATGCCCAAACGGGACACCAGCGTCGAAGTCGTCCGGTTCGGCGCCTGAGCGGTCGTCCATGGCCGGAGAACGCACTTCAAAACCCGCGGTGGGACTGGGCATCGACGTCGGAGGTACGTTCAGCGACTCGGTCCTGATCGATCTCGACGAGCGGCGCCTCCTCTCCAAGGCGAAAAGCCCTACGACCCACGAAGACCTCGCTGCCGGAGTTCGCGGCTCGGTGGGGCTCCTCGACCGTCAGCTCTTCCCCCAGATCCAGCTCGTCTCCCTCTCGACCACCCTCGCCACCAATGCCCTCGTCGAGGGTCGGAGGAGCCGGGTAGTCGCTATCCTGCCGGGATACGCGGCGGCCCAATGCCCCGCGGAGTTCATGGAGAGCATCTGCCTGGTTGCGGGCGGACATACGGCCGAAGGCGAGGAGATCGCGCCGCTGGACCTCCAGGGCGTTCGCCGCGCCGTCGAAGACACGTGCGGATCGGCGGACGCCTACGCAGTAAGCTCCTACTTCAGCACGCGCAATCCCTCCCACGAAGAGGCCGTCAGGGACATGATCGGCCGGCTCGCCCCCGGCGTTCCGGTGGTGTGCGGGCACGGTCTCTCGCTCAAATTGAACGCCAAGACCCGGGCCACCACGGCGATCCTCAACGCCCACCTGATTCCCCTGATTCGCGCGCTGCTGCGCTCGGTCAAGGAGGTCCTGAAAGACTACGCGATCCGAGCTCCGCTCATGGTGGTGAAGGGCGACGGCAGTCTCTTCCGGGAGGAGGTGGTAGCCGAGCGGCCGGTCGAAACGATCCTCTCGGGCCCGGCCGCGAGCGTCGTGGGGGCGAGCTTTCTGATGGGTCGCAGCGTCGAGCAGGCGGTGGTGATCGACATCGGCGGCACGACGTCGGATATCGCGGTCCTCAAGAATGGCAGCCCGAGGCTGAACGAGCAGGGCGTTACGGTCGGCTCCTGGCAGACCCACGTCACCGCCGTGGACGTGCGGCCCGTCGGGTTGGGCGGCGACAGTCACATCTGGACCGATCAACCGGCGAAGATCCTCATCGGGCCGAAGCGCGTGGAACCGCTCTGTCTGCTCGCGGACCGGTACCCCGAGGTAGTCCCCCAGCTCAGGGACCTCCTGAACCGCCCGAGAAACGAGACGCGCTTCACGCCCACGGCCTTCTGGATCCGAAACGGCGCGCCGGAGTGCCTGCAGCTGACGGGCAGAGAGGCCCAGATCCTCGAAGTGCTCGAGCAGGGGCCGCGCAACATCTTCGGCGTGGCTTCGGCGCTCGAGACCTACCCCATCGCCATCCGAGACGACCTGGCTCGCCTCGAGGCGAAGCGAGCGCTGCGGCCGGCGGGGTTCACGCCGACCGACATGTTCCAGATCCGGGACCTCTACCGCAGGGGCGATCGGGAGGCCTCGGTGCTCGCCGCGGACGTGCTGGCCCACCAGCTCGGGATGGAGACGGAGTCGTTCCTGCTGGAGGTGAAGGAGATCTTCAACCGGAAGGCGTCGCTGGAAATCGTGGAGGCGCTGGCGAGCCACCCCGTCCCTTATCGCCTCCGGCAGGAGGAGTGCCCCGCCTGCCGCGACGTCTGGACGAGCGCCTTCTGGGAGCGGCACGAGTCGATCCGTCGCGCCCAGGTCGGACGGCTCCGGTGGAGCGTCGCGCTGGAAGACCCCCTCGTGGGGATCGGCGCCCCCGCGAACATCCTGGTTCCTCCCCTCGCCGAGCGCCTCCACACCGAAGCGCTGATCCCGGAGCACGCGGAGGTCGCCAACGCCCTCGGGGCGATCGTCGGGACGATCCTCGTGCAGCAAGAGGTCCTGATCCGGCCGGCCACAGGCAACACCTTCGTCTGCTTCACCGCGGACGGCAAGCTCCCCTGCGACACGCTCAACCACGCTGTCGAGAGGGGCCGCACGTACCTGGCCGAAAAGCTGCAGAGCGAGGTGAGACGGGCAGGAGGAGACGAGATGGAGCTCACCATCCGCGAGGAGAGGAAGCAGGCGAGGCTCGCGTCGGGGCTCGAGATGATCGTGGAGGTGATCCTCCGGGGCAAGGCGATCGCCAAGCCCCGTTTCCACAAGACAGTGGAAGTGCGGGGGCGGCCGACATGAGCCGAATCGTCTTCCTCCCGTGGGACCTGACCGCCCCGGCAGCAGCCGGCGAGACGATTCTGGACCTGGCCCGCAGGGCGGGCGTGCGCATGAACGCCGACTGCGGAGGGCGCGGCCGGTGTGGAAGCTGCCTCGTGCGCGTCGAGGGCTGCTCGTGCGGCGAGGTCTCGGCACCGACGGAAGAGGAGCTGGCGCTGCTTCCGGCGAAGGGAGCCGGAGGGTACCGCCTGGCCTGCAAGACTCGCGTCCTGGGAGAGCGGGACGTAACCGTCTTCGTGCCTCCGGAGAGCCTGATCGCCGAAAGCTCGCCCCGGAAGCCCTTTACCCGCCAGCGCGTCAAGATCGACCCCTGCGTCTCGAAGGTCGCGGTCGATCTCCCCGACCCCCTCTGCGCTCCCGACGCTACCCTGGTCGACCGGGTGCGGCAGGTGCTGGCGCAGGAGCGCCCGGCCGTCGGAGGGGTCGGTCTGGACGTCCTCGCCGACTTCTCCTTACAGCCCGGGGCCCAGCACTGCAGTCGCGTGACCGCCGCCGTGTTCGGGAAGGAGCTGATCCAGCTGCGTCCGGGCGATCGGCCGGGCCTGCTCGGGCTGGCCCTGGACCTCGGCACGACCTCCCTCGTCGCCTTTCTCTGCGACCTCGAAGCCGACCGGATCGTGGGAGTCGAGTCGGCGGTCAATCCGCAGGTCGCGTACGGGGAGGACGTGATCTCCCGGATCGCCAGGGTGCAGGCGGCACCCTCGAACTTCAACGCCCTGAGGGAGACCCTCCTGCGCGAGGTCAACCGCCTCGTCACCCAGCTGATCCAACAAGCGGGCGTGGCTCCCGACGACGTCCTGGACGTGGTGGCGGTCGGCAACCCCACGATGCAGCACTTCTTCCTCGGGCTGAACCCCGAGTCGCTCGGGCGCGCGCCTTACCTGCCCCTCTGCCGGGAAGGCGGAGAGGTCCGTGCGGGCTCCCTCGGCCTCGCCGTCTACCCCGAGGCCAAGGTCCACCTGCTGCCCATGATCTCGGGCTTCGTGGGCGCGGACACCCTGGCGGCACTCCTGCCCGTGGGACGGGCGTTCTTCCGGGGAACGAAGCTCCTCGTGGACGTCGGCACCAACGGAGAGATCGTGCTTGCGCGGGACGGGGAGCTCTTTGCGACCTCCTGCGCCACGGGTCCCGTCTTCGAGGGCGCGCACATCCGCTGCGGCATGCGCGCGGCCCCGGGAGCCATCGAAGGCGTCTCGGTGGACGGCGACGGGCGGATCCGTTGTCGCGTCGTCCAGGCGGAGGGGAAGCGCCCCCGCAAACCCGCGGGACTCTGCGGTTCGGGGGTCATCTCTGCCGTCGCGGCGCTCCTCGGCGCAGGGAGGATCGCACCCGACGGCGCCTTCGACCTGGAGAAGGCGCACCCCGGAATCCGGGTCGACCCGTCCTCGGGGGTCGCGGAGGCGGTCCTCGTCCCGGCGCCCGAGAGCCACACGAAGCGCGACGTGGTCCTCAACCAGTGGGACGTTCGAGGCGTCCAGCTCGGGAAGGCCGCTCTCCGGGCCGGGATCGACATCCTGATGAGGGAGCATGGAGTCGACCGCCTAGACCGGATCTATCTCGCCGGCACCTTCGGCAACTACCTCGCTCCCGCGGACGTCCTCGCCATCGGCATGTTCCCCCCGATGGATCCGGAGAAGATCACGCCGATCGGCAACGCCGCCGGGGACGGGGCCAGGTTGGCGCTCTTCAGCCGGGCCATGCGCCGGAGAGCCAGGAGGCTCGCCGAGAAGATCCGGGTCGTCGAGCTCACCCGAAGGCCGGACTTCCAGGAGACCTTCGTCGACTCGATGCCGTTCGGGCCGTGCGAACCCACGTGATCGCGTGCGGCGTCCTTCGCCGCGAGCTGGAGCGGCTCTCGAAGGAGGGCATCTCGTTCACCTTTCTCCTGCAGGGGCTGCACCTCGATCCGGCCGCCATGGGGCGGCCCCTCCAGGAGGCGATCGACGCTCTCGAGCGCACCGAGTTGGACCGGGTGGTCCTCGCGTACGGGCTCTGCTCGAACGGCGTGGCCGGGCTCTGCGCCCGGACTCATCCCTTGGTGATTCCCCGCTCGCACGACTGCCTTGGGCTCCTCTGGGGTGACCCCCGGGCGCTGGAGGCCGACCGGGCGCGGGAGCCGGGCACCTACTACCTCTCCCGCGGCTGGATAGAGGCCGGGGCCGCTCCGCTCGATAAGCTCGCGACCTACCGGGGCAGGATGGGAGACGAAGACGCCGAGTGGGGAGTGAGGGAGGAGTTCCGCCACTACACCCGGCTCGTCTGGATCGAAACGGGGCAGGACCCGGACGGGCTCTTTCGCCAGGCGGCCCGCGCGAACGCGGAGTTCCTCGGGCTCGCGTTCGAGTCCGTCCAGGGCCAAGGAGAGTTCCTCCGCCGACTCGTGACCGAGCCCGCCTTCGACGGGTGCATCGTCGTGCCCCCTGGGGAGCGGCTCCTCTCAGGGCAGTTCTATTGAGGACCCGTTTCGGCACCGGGCCCTCCGCGGCACCCGGCGTACCGAGCGGGCCGCGTCCACGTCTGCGCGTTCCGGCGAGCGCTGAGGGAAAGGACAAGGATATCGGATGAACGAGGAACACGAGCTCGAATTCCAAGAGCCACACGTCTCGGAGGGCGCCAGCGAGAACCGGCTCGAGAGGGCCATCGGGCGGGAGGTGCGGCTCATCCGGAAGAAGCTCGACATGACGGTCGTCGAGTTGGCGAGGCTCGCCGGACTGTCGGCGGGGATGCTCTCGAAGATCGAGAACGGGCTCGCTTCGCCCTCGCTCAACACCCTGCAGGCGCTCTCGACCGCGCTCCAGGTTCCGGTTACCTCCTTCTTCCGGAAATACGAAGAGGAGCGGGACGCCACCTTCGTACGAGCGGGCGAAGGGCTGAAGATCGAGCGGCGCGGGACGCGTGCCGGGCACCAATACCAGTTGCTGGGCCACACGGTCGGCAAGATCATCGCCGTGGAGCCCTACCTGATCACCCTGACCGAAAAGTCCGACGTCTTCCCCGTCTTCCAGCACTCGGGCGTCGAGTTCCTCTACATGCTCGAGGGGGAAGTGGGCTATCAGCACGGCGACAAGATCTATGTATTGACCCCCGGAGACTCGCTCTTCTTCGACGCGGACGCGGCTCACGGCCCCGCCGAGCTTCGAAAGCTGCCGAGCCGCTTTCTCTCCATCATCGCCTACTGCCGCGAGGAGGAGAGCTGATCCCTGCTGTCCCGTGCCGCTTACCCCTTCCTCGCCGCGCCGGAGTACAGCGCCCACTCGTTTTTCCTCTCGTGCAACAAATTTGAATAAAACATTGACTCGCCTCGGCCCGCCGTGGCATGATGCGCTCCGAAGGCCAGGTGCCGAAGGAAGACGACGGCGGCTGGACGCGCCAGCCAGGAGGTCAGCATGTGCGGCATTTCGGGAGTCCTGTTCAAGAACGGCAAACACCCCGATCTGAAGATGACCACAGGAGAAGCGGTCACGGAGATGATGCACTGCCTCCTGCACCGCGGTCCGGACTCGGACGGATGGGCGATGTACAAGGAGCCGCTCACCGGCGCCTCACTGCGGATGCGCTTCTTCGTGAGCGAAGACAAAGGGGAAGCGGAACGGGACGTCGCCCGGATCCGCGCCGCCCTCGCCCAGCACAAGGCGAAGATCGTCGAAGAGGAGCGGATCGGCATCACGTACGGCGCCATCGTTCAGTACAAGGGCGACTCGAAGAAGTTCGCCCACGCCGTCGAGGACGCGGCCCGCCTGGTCTCCTTCGGACGCAGCCTTGACATCGTCAAGGACGTAGGCCAGCCGCAGTCCCTCGGGAAGCTCTACCGCACCCACGAGTTCGACGGGACCCACGCCATCGGCCACACGCGGCTTGCAACGGAGACCGGCGTGCACCCGGAGACGACGCACCCCTTCTGGGCCACCGGGTTCGAGGACGTCTGCGTCGTACACAACGGGCAGGTCACCAACTACTGGGTGATGCGCCGGCGACTCGAACGCCAGGGCATGCGCTTCCACACCGAGAACGACACCGAGCTGATCGCGGTCTACCTCGCCTACCGGATGGATCGGGGCGCCACCTTCGAGGAGGCGTTGAGGGGCTCGCTCGACGACCTCGACGGCACCTTCACGTACCTGGTGGCGACCAAGGACTCGATCGGCTACGCCAAGGACAAGCTCGCCGCGAAGCCGCTCGTGATCTACGAGGACGAACACATGGTGGCTGTCGCGTCGGAGGAGGTCTCCCTGAATCGCCTCTTTCCCGGGCGGTCCCTGAAGACCTGGGAGCCCGCTCCGCTCACGTACGGCCTCTGGACGCTCGCGAAGCCCGCGCTCAACCGCACCGGCACGGAAGGTTAGTCACATGGTTACCATCGATCTCGCCAAGACTCCCATCCGCGTCGCCAACGAGATCCTCCGCGGCTACGGCTCCACGCACCAGAACGTGGAGGTTCTCAACCCCGATGCCCGCCACTACATCGGCGTGGGGCTCATCAGCCCGATCAAGGTGTGGGTCCGCGGCTCGGCCGGCTACTACTGCGGCGGCCTCTGCGACGGCCCCCACTTCGAGATCGAGGGGAACGCCAGCTGGGGCGTGGGCGACAACCTCTTCAAGGGTTCCGTGCTCGTCCACGGCAACGCCGGGGCCATCGCGGCCGAGGGGCTGCGCGGGGGCGAAGTGGTCGTCCACGGCAACATCGGCTCCCGATCGGGCCAGGTGATGAAGAGCGGAACGCTCTGCTGCGCCGGAAGCGCCAACTTCATGCTCGGGTACATGATGTACGGCGGCCGGATCATCGTGCTCGGGAACTCCGGGCCGAAGGTCGGCGAAGACATGGCAGGCGGAGAGATCTACGTCGGCGGAGAGGTGGAGTCGGTGGGCAACGACGCCGTCGTGGTCGAGCCCACCTCACAGGACGTGGACGCCGTGATGGAGTTCCTCGACCGGTGGAATCTCCGGTTCAAGGGCAAGCTGAAGAAGATCATCTGCGCGGGGAAGCAGCTGAAGTACGGAACCGCCGAGCCGCGGATCCGCAACCTGCCCTACCACACCTTCTCCGGGGCCCAGAAGGACTACTGGAACCAGAAGGTCCAGGAGGACATCCGCGTAAAGGCGCACATCGGGCGCTACCGCATCCGGGGCTACGGGGCGTCGCGGCACCTGCCCCACTTCCAGGACATCGGGTTCCGCAAAGACCTCAGCGAAGCGGGTAAGGACCCGGACCTCCTGAAGAAGGTGAACCTCCGCACCTTCGTCGGCGACAAGCACGGCGGAAAGCCCCTCGACCTGTCGATGCCGGTGATGATAGCTCCGATGAGCTACGGGGCGCTCAGCGCCGAGATGAAGACCGCCCTCGGAATCGCCTCCCGCCTCTCCGGCATCTCCGAGAACTCCGGCGAGGGTGGAATGCTCTCCGCCGACCGCGCCGAGGCGCGCCAGATGATCGCCCAGTGCCTGGCAGGGCGCCTCGGCTGGAACGTGCACGACATGAAGCGCTCGGACTGCGTCGAGATCTACATCTCGCAGGGTGCGAAGCCCGGCCTCGGCGGCCAACTCATGGCGGAAAAGCTCACGCCGGAGATCGCGGCGGTGCGAGGCATCCCCGCCGGCATGGATCTCCGGTCGCCTTCGCGGCACCCGGACATCCTCGGCGGCGACGACTTGATCATGAAGGTGGCGGAGTTCCGCGAGGCGACGGGCGGCCGCGTGCCGATTTCCATCAAGCTCGGCGCGGGCCGGATCCGCGACGACATCAAGATCGCCCTCAAGGACGGGATCGACTTCCTCGAGCTCGATGGGATGCAGGGGGGCACCGGCGCCGCGGGCAACGAGGTGCTCGAGTACGTCGGGATCCCGACCATCGCCGGCCTGATGGAGGCCATGGAGGGGCTCCAGGAGATCGACGCCGAAGGGCAGCTTCCGATCGTCTTGATGGGAGGCATCAAGGACGGGATAGACGCGGTCAAGGCCGTCGCGCTGGGCGCGAAGGCCGTGGCGTTCGGCACCGGCATGCTGATCGCCGGGGGCTGCGTGACCTGCATGCAGTGCAGCGTCGGCAACTGCGTCATCGGCTCGACGAGCCAGGATCCCGAGCACACCCGACGCTTCGACACCGCGAAGCGGGCTCTCCGGATGCACCACTTCCTGGAGGCGGTGCGCTGGCAGATCGCCGCGATCGTCGACGGCCTCGGCTACACCGATATCCGGCAGGTCTCACGGGAGGACCTGGTCGCCCTGACTCCGGAGGCGGCGGCCCTCACCCGGCTCCCTTACGAACCGAACATGCGCGACGAGTATCGGCGCTGGTACTAGGAGCTTAGACGATGAGTGAAATCATCACCCCGGGCCTCGAAGCCGTGACGGTTTCCAACGAGTACCACGACTCCGACTACTCGCCGGCGCCCTGCCAGCAGACGTGCCCCGTCGGGACGGACGTGCCGTCCTACGTGGGCCTCATCTGGGAGGGGAAGTACGAAGCCGCCTTCGACGTGATCAGCTCGATGAACCCCTTCCCGACGGTCTGTGGCCGCGTCTGCGCCAAGCCTTGCGAGAAGGACTGCCGCCGAGCGGAGAGCGACGGAGCCGTCGGGATCCGTGCCCTGAAGCGGTACGTCTGCGAGCAGGTTGGGAAGACCTTCAAGCGCCCCGCCGTGAAGCCCACGAAGAAGAAGACCGTGGGAATCGTGGGGGCGGGGCCTGCCGGCCTCACGGCTGCCCAGGATCTCGCCGAAGCGGGGTACGAGGTGCACGTCTACGAGAAGAAGACGCGCCCCGGCGGAATGATGGCGCTCGGCATTCCGCCCTTCCGGCTCCCCTCGGAGCTCCTGGAGCAGGACATCGAGCGGCTCCTCGCCCACTGTCCCGGGGTGAAGGTCCACGCCGGAACCGAGCTCGGCAAGGACGTGACCCTGACCGAGCTCAAGAAGAAACACGATGCGGTGCTCCTCGCCGTCGGCCTCTGGAAGGATCGGGGCCTCGGCGTCCCCGGGGAAGCCGAAGGCATCCAGGGGCTCCACGGAATCCGCTTCCTCACCGACATCAACGAAGGCCGGAAGACGAAGCTCAAGGGGCGGGCGGTCGTCATCGGGGGCGGCAACGTCGCCATGGACGTGGCGCGAACAGCGCGCCGGGTGGGACCGAAGAGCGTCGACGTCTACTGCCTCGAGCCCCGCGACAAGATGCCCGCCTGGGAGCACGAGATCCTCGAGGCCCAGGCGGAAGGGATCGGGATCCACCCCACGTGGGGCGTCAAGCAGGTGCTCCACGACGGGAAGAAGGTCAAGGGCCTCGAGCTCATGCGGTGCGTCTCCGTCTTCGACGAGTCCGGCCGCTTCAACCCCAAGTACGACCCCAACGTCACCCAGAACGTCGACTGCGACGTGGTCCTGCTCGCGATCGGCCTCTCGGCCGAGAACGCGGAACTGGAGAAGGCGGGCCTTCTCCAGCGCGGCTTCGTCCGCGCCGACTCCGATACCATGCGGACGGCGGACCCCAAGGTCTTCGCGGCCGGCGACGGGGCCTTCGGGCCTTCTTCCATCGTCACCGCGATCTCTCACGGTCACCGGGCGGCCCACGGCATCCGGGCGCTTCTGGAGGGCCGGAAGGACGTCGCCCCCTATAGGACGCCGTACCGCACGTGCCGGATCCCGCTGGCCCAGGATCCCCTCTGGGAGAAGCTCAACCGGGAGGAGCCCGTCTTCTGCGGCGTCGGGGACAATCCTTCGCTCTTCGCCGCCTGCGACCTCACCTACGACCCCGAGACCGCCAAGCGGCAGGCAGCCCGCTGCCTCCGGTGCGACGCCGAGACCGGATCGGCCGACTACAACCGCCGGAATCGCGACCACATGCACCTGATGGCCCAGACGAAGCCCGGCGAGACAGAGCGACTGAGGACGATCCTTCGGCAACGGCTCCGCCCGCGGGACAACCCCTTCCCGCCGGAAAGGGGCGCTCACCTGGACGACGTCGTCTTCCTG
>JACRCS010000209.1 GCA_016218905.1 Deltaproteobacteria bacterium | reverse complement strand
GCCACCGCTGGCGATCCCAGAGACGACGCCACTCTCCGTGATCGCCGTGCCGGGCGGCGCGACGACGTCGACCGTGACGGGGGCGGAACGGTCTTCGGGGCACCCGGCGGAGGGAATCCAGCGGTACGTCGTGGTGACAGCGGAAACGACGGACACGCTCCCCCCGGGACCGAGAGGAACGTCTCCCGGGACGACGCGGCCCACTCCGCGTCCCGGGGCCTCGAGACGCAGCACGGCGGACGCTCCCGCCTCGACCTGCGACACGGAGGAAGAGAGAAGCGGTGCGACGGTGGCCGGCGGGCACGAGGCCGACGGCAGGGGCGCGGGAGGGAGGATCACCGGATCCCCCGTCCCGTTGTCGATGACGCTCGCGTAGGCGTCGAGCGAGCCCGAGAGGACCTCGACCTCGAGCGCCGCGTCGCGCGGGACGGCGGCACCGCCGAGCCAGCCGGAGAGCGGCTGCTGAGACCACGCCCAGACGCCTGCGTCGACGGTCCCCTCTGCGAGACGTGTCCCGGCCGGAGCGCGCAGGGTGAGACGGGCCCGGCCGCCGGACGGGCCGCCGAGGAAGGCGACGTTCGTCCGGAAACCCGAGGCGCCGGAATCGGCCGACAGGCCGATGAACGCGAAGACGCTTCCGGCTCCGGAGAGCGCGTCGGCCGGGATCGCCTCTTGCGAGGCGGAAAATGTGCCGGGCCGGCCGGCGGGGTCGACGTTGCGCGTCGCGGCGAGAGCCGAGAGGCGCGCAGGCGCGCTGATCCTCACCGCCCCGGCGCTCCCTTCGGTCAGCCCGAGCGCGCCGAGGAGATCGGCCACCTCGACGACGGCGCGCGGCGGGACGAGGCGGGTCGCGCGGGCCGCGCCGCCGACGGCCTCGAGCGTTGCCTCGACGGGAGCGAGCCCGGGATTCGTGAGGCGAAGGCCTGTCCTCCAGAGCGTCCCGTTCGCGCCGCCCGTCCGCGCGGCTCCGTCCAGAAGGAGGGTGTAGGGCGGCCCCTTCGGCGTCTCCACCCGTCGAGCGGGGGCGAGGATCCCGTCCCCCGTCACGTTGTCGACGACGGCGGCGTAGGCGACGACGGCGCCAGAAAGGACGCGGATCTCCACACGGCCGAGGGGAATCTGGGGGTCAGAGGCGAGGTCGGCTACGGAGCGCTGCCAGAAGAGGGGCGTCCCGGACGAGACGCGCTCCTCTCCCCGAACCAGCCCTGCGTCGTCGACGACCGTGACGAGCGCCTCGCTGGGCGAATCGAGAAACGTCAGCGCGACGTTCGTCCGAGAGCCGGTCGCGCCGGCGGTCGTGTGCGTGAGCCAGGGCGCGACCCCCGTCTCGCCGGGGCGGAGCGCCTCGGCTTCGCGAAGGGACGCGAGGGCGAGGCCGTAAGTACCGCGCGGATCGGCGACGTTCGCGGTGACACCCCGGAGAAGGAAGGGCCGGTCCGCGCGGGCGGTGAGAGACCCGGCCGCCGATTCGAGGCCGAAAAGGGCGGCGACCGGGTCATCGAGGCGAAACGTCTGACGAGGGGCGAGTACAAGGCGCGCAGTCCCCGCGGGCCCCGTCGCCGCCACGAGCTCGAGGTCGACCGCGAGCGGCGAGTCGGAAGGGTTGTGGAGCCACGCCGTCGAGACGAAGCGGCTTCCCCCGACCCCGTTCGCGCGGGCCACCCCCGGCAGGACCAGCCGCTCCTCTCCCGCCGCCCGAAGGGCAAGAAACAGGACCGCCGCGCACGACCACCACCGCAAGGGCATCGGAATTCGCCCCGTCATTCTGCCTCCCGCACCATAAGACGCACGACCGCGGTCGGTGGATGACGGGCCACCGGCAGGTTCCGCCGCCGTCCTTTCGTTCTGAGAACGTCTCTACCTTAGACTCCGCCGCACGATCCGGAGGACGCTCCGATGAGTCTGCTGACGAAATTCAACGTCGCCCTGATTCTGGTGTTCGCGCTCGCCCTGGTCCCGGCCGGCTGGATCGCCAGCGACCTCCTCCAGCAAAGCGCCCGGACCCAGGTGATCGAGAACGCCCGCATCATGATGGAGACCGCCCTCGCGGTGCGGACCTACACGATCAGCCAGGTCCAGCCGCTCCTGGCGTCCGAGCTCGAGAAGAAGTTCCTCCCCCAGTCTGTGCCCGCCTATTCCGCGACGGAGATCTTCAACGCCCTCAGGAAATCGAACCCCGAGTACACATACAAGGAAGCGACTCTCAATCCATCGAACCCCCGAAACCGGACGGTGGATTGGGAAGCCGACATCGTCCAGGCGTTTCGGAACGATGACAGGAAAGCGGAGATCATCGGCGAACGGGAAACCACCCAGGGGCGCGCTCTCTTTCTCTCTCATCCAATCCGGGTGAAGGACGCGAAGTGCCTCGTCTGCCACGACACGCCGGACCGCGCGCCCGCTTCGCTGATCAAAGCCTACGGACCGAACAACGGCTTCGGGTGGAAGCTGAACGAGATCATCGGAGCCCAGATCGTGTCGGTTCCGATGTCGCTCCCGGTGAAGATGGCGAACCAGGCGTTCGGGACGCTCCTGCTCGCGCTCGCCGGCGTCTTCGCCCTGACTCTCCTGATCCTCAACCTCCTCTTGAGGTTCGTCGTCATCCGGCCGCTTCGCGAGCTGTCGGCCATGGCCGACCCGGTGAGCCTGGGGAAGATGGACGTTCCGGACGTGAAAGTGCCCGGGAGCGACGAGGTCGCGCAGCTGGCGGCCTCGTTCGGGCGGATGAAGATCAGCCTCCGCAAGGCGCTCGCGATGCTGGAGCAGGACTAGTCGGAAGGGCGTGGCGACGATGTCTCTCGAAGATGTCGGCCCCGGGCGGACGTTCGGAAACTATGAGGTCGTGGAGGAGCTGGGGCGAGGCGGGATGGGGCGCGTCTACCTCGCGCGCCACGTGCCGCTCCAGAGGGACGTCGCGCTCAAGCTCCTCGCCGAACGGTTCGCCGAAGACGAGGTCTACGTCCAGCGGTTCCTCAGGGAAGCGCGTGCCGCGGCCCGCCTGAATCACCCGAACATCGTCCAGATCTACGACTTCGGTCAGGTCGGCCTCCACTGGTACCTCGCCATGGAGTATGTCGACGGGCGGTCGCTTGCCGGCTTCCTGACTGTGCTGGGGCGGTTTACCGAGTGGGACGTGATCACCCTCGCGCGCCAGGTGCTGACGGGACTCGCGGTGGCGCACGCGGCCGGCATCGTCCACCGCGACATCAAGCCCGACAACCTGAT
>JACRCS010000217.1 GCA_016218905.1 Deltaproteobacteria bacterium | reverse complement strand
TCCGGGAGGGGAGGCTGCGCAGGAACCAGACGTGGGCGACGGGTGTGGCGAGCTCGATGTGGCCCATGCGCTCGCGGCGGACCGAGGAGCGGATGACCTCGACGCCGCACTTCTCGCAGATCACGCCGCGGTGCTTCATGCGCTTGTACTTGCCGCAGTTGCACTCGTAGTCCTTGACCGGCCCGAAGATCTTCGCACAGAAGAGACCGTCGGACTCGGGCTTGAACGTCCGGTAGTTGATGGTCTCCGGCTTCTTCACCTCGCCGTAGGACCATTCCCGGATCTTGTCCGGTCCCGCGATGGAGACCTTGACCGCGTTGAAGCTGAGCGGATCCTTCGGCTTGTCGAAAAACTTGTGGATGCTCTGCAAGGGTATTCTCCTTTGTAAAAGCAGCCTTTAGCGGTTAGTGCTTAGCAGTTAGGAGCAAAACCCCTAACCGCTAACAGCTAATTGCTAACAGCTAA
Organism: Deltaproteobacteria bacterium; assembly: GCA_016218905.1. The sequence continues at coordinate 3,346 of JACRCS010000217.1, read as the reverse complement.
TCGCTACTTCTCTTCTTCCTCTTCCAGCAGCTCGACGTTCAGGGCGAGCGCCTGCATCTCCTTGATCAAGACGTTAAAGGACTCCGGGAGCCCCGGCTCCAGCACGTTCTTGCCCTTCACGATGGACTCGTAGATCCGCGTCCGGCCGGTGACGTCGTCGGACTTCACCGTCAGCATCTCCTGGAGCGTGTGCGCGGCGCCGTAGGCTTCCAGCGCCCACACTTCCATCTCGCCGAGCCGCTGGCCGCCGAACTGGGCCTTGCCGCCCAGGGGCTGCTGCGTGACGAGGCTGTACGGCCCGATGGAGCGGGCGTGGATCTTGTCATCCACCAGGTGGTGGAGCTTCAGCATGTACATGACGCCGACCGTCACCTTCTGGTCGAAGGGCTGGCCGGTCTTGCCGTCGTGCAGGATCGCCTGGCCGATGCGGGGGCAGCCCGCCTCCTGCAGGAGGCCCTGGATCTCGATCTCGGAAGCGCCGTCGAAGACGGGGCTCTCCATGAAGACGCCTTCCCTCGCGGCCTGCCGCGCGAGGTCGAGGACGACCTCGTCCGAGGCGGTCTCGAGGAGCTCGCGGCTCTCGGCGTCCAGGTACGCGCCCCTGAGCTTCTGCCGCAGGGCGTCCGGCGAGTAGTTCGAGCGCAGGTGCGCCTGGATCTGGAGCCCGAGGCTGTGGCCCGCCCAGCCGAGGTGGGTCTCGAGGACCTGGCCCACGTTCATTCGGGAGGGGACGCCGAGCGGGTTCAGGATGATGTCCACGGGGGTCCCGTCGGCCAGGTAGGGCATGTCCTCTATCGGCACGATCTTCGAGATGACGCCCTTGTTGCCGTGACGGCCGGCCATCTTGTCGCCGACCGAGAGGCGCCGCTTGATGGCCACGTACACCTTGACCATCTGGATCACGCCCGGAGGCAGGTCGTCGCCCTCCTGGAGGCGTCCGATCCGCTCCTCAAAGCGGCGGCGCACCGCGGCCACCCGCTCGTCGACCTTCTCCTGGAGCTCCAGGATCCGGTCCTCCTTCTCGGGCGCGTCCACCAGAGGGATTTCGCCCCACGCCTCCTTCGGGACGTGGGCGAGGGCCGCGGCGGTGATCGTCTCGCCTTCGGCGATCACGACCTCGCCGTGGAGGTCCACGACCTCGATCGCCGCCTTCTCGCCCTCGAGGAGCTGCCGGATGGAGCTCTGGGCGGCGGCGCGGAGAATCGCGACCTCTTCCTCCTGGGCCTTGCGGAGCCGCGTGGCTTCGCGCTCCTCGACCTCGGCCCCGCCCTCCTCACCGACGCCCTTGCGGCTGAAGACCGTAGCGTCGACGACGATCCCTTCGACGCCGGGCGGCACGCGCAGGCTCGTGTCCTTCACGTCGCCGGCCTTCTCGCCGAAGATCGCCCGCAGGAGCTTCTCTTCGGGAGAGAGCTGCGTCTCGCCCTTGGGCGTGACCTTTCCGACGAGGATGTCGCCGGGGCGGACCTCCGCGCCGATCCGGACGATCCCGGTCTCGTCGAGGTCCTTGAGCTTCCGGTCGCCGACGTTCGGGATGTCGCGCGTGATCTCTTCCTTCCCGAGCTTCGTGTCCCGGGCCACGCACTCGAACTCCTCGATGTGGATCGAGGTGAACGTGTCCTTCTCGAGGATGCGCTCCGAGATGATGATGGAGTCCTCGAAGTTGTACCCGCCCCAGCTCATGAAGGCGACGAGCGCGTTCTTTCCGAGCGCGAGCTCCGCCCGACTGGTGGCTGGCCCGTCGGCGATGACCTCGCCCGCCCGCACCCGCTCGCCGGCCCGCACGATGGGCCGCTGGTTGAGGCAGGTGTTCTGGTTCGAGCGCTGGAACTTGATCAGGTTGTAGATGTCGACGCCGGTCGGAACCTGCGCCTCGCCGTCTTCCGCGTAGCGGATGACGATTCGGGAGGCGTCGACGCTCTCCACCACGCCGTCGCGCCGGGCGACGACGGTGACGCCTGAGTCGCGGGCGACCACGTGCTCGATCCCCGTGCCCACCAGCGGGGCCTGGGTCTGGAGGAGCGGCACCGCCTGGCGCTGCATGTTCGAGCCCATGAGGGCGCGGTTCGCGTCGTCGTGCTCGAGGAACGGGATGAGCGACGCCGCCACGCTCACGAGCTGCTTCGGCGAGACGTCCATGAGGTCGATGTCCTCGCGCGGAACGAGCATGGGCTCGCCGTTGCGGCGGGCGTTCACGAGCGTCTGCTCGAAGCGCCCCTCGGCGTCGAGCACCGCGTTCGCCTGGGCGATCGTGTGCTCCTCCTCGTCGAGCGCGGTCAGGTAGACGATGTCGTCCACCGCCCGGCCCCCGGAGACCCTCCGGTACGGGGTCTCGATGAAACCGAAGTCGTTCACCCGCGCGTAGATCGAGAGGCTCACGATGAGACCGATGTTCGGCCCTTCCGGCGTCTCGATGGGGCAGATCCGGCCGTAGTGGGTCGGATGAACGTCGCGCACCTCGAAGCCGGCGCGCTCCCGCGTGAGACCTCCCGGCCCGAGGGCGGAGAGCCTGCGCTTGTGGGTGGTCTCGGAGAGCGGGTTCGTCTGGTCCATGAACTGGGAGAGCTGGCCCGAGCCGAAGAACTCCTTCACGACCGCGGTGACGGGCTTGGAGTTGATCAGGTCGTGGGGCATGAGCGCCTCGATCTCCTGGAGGCTCATCCGCTCCTTCACGGCCCGCTCCATCCGGACGAGCCCGACGCGGTACCGGTTCTCCAGGAGCTCGCCCACGCTCCGCACCCGGCGATTGCCGAGGTGGTCGATGTCGTCGATCGTCCCCTGACCGTTCTTGAGGTTCACGAGGTAGCGGACGACGGCGAGGATGTCCTCCTTCGTCAGCACCTGCTGGTTGAGCGGCGCCTGGAGCTTCAGCTTGTGGTTGAGCTTCAGCCGGCCGACCTCGGAGATGTCGTAGCGCTCCTCGTTGAAGAAGAGGTTCTGGAAGAATTTCGTCGCCGTATCCAGGGTGGGCGGGTCGCCGGGGCGCATGCGCCGGTAGATCTCGATGATCGCCTCTTCCTGGGTGCGCACCTTGTCGTCCACGAGGGTATCGCGGATGTAGGGGCCGACCTTCAGGTTGTCGACGAAGAGGATCCGCACCCCGCCGACGCCCCGCTCGCGCAGGCGCGCGACGACCTCCTTGCCGATCTCCTGACCGCCCTCGGCGAGCACCTCGCCCGTCTCCTCGTCGACGACGTCCGCGGCCAGGTAGTTGCCCAGGAGGTCCTCCAACGCGATCGGCACCTCGGTCGTCCCGCTCTCCTGGAGACGGCGCAGCGCCCGCTGGTTGACCTTGCGCTGCTTCTTCACGAGCACGGCCCCGCTCTCGGGATGGACGATGTCCTCG
>JACRCS010000216.1 GCA_016218905.1 Deltaproteobacteria bacterium | reverse complement strand
CACCGTGACCCCGACGAAGAGCGGCAGCACCTTCACCCCGGCCACGAGGTCGGTCACGGTCGCGTCCGCCAACGTCGCCGGCGTCACCTTCACGGCCTCCTGCGGCACGGGCACGACGCTCTTCACCGACGGCTTCGAGGGCACGGGCTGGTCGTCGGTCGACACCTCGGGCACGGCGGGCACGTGGACGTTCGCCTCCTCCTCGACCTACCCCACCACGACGCCCCACGGCGGCACGAAGCTCGCGAAGTTCAACTCGTACAACGCCGCCAGCGGCAGCCAGACACGCGTTTACCGCACCGCCGGCTTCGCGGTGGCGAGCTCCTACACGAGCGTGTCGCTCAAGTTCTGGATGTACCACGACACCGGCTACTCGACCTACAACGACCGGATCCAGGTGCAGATCTCCACGAACGGCAGCACCTGGTCGATCGTCGGCACGGCCGTCTCGCGGTACACCGGCTCGACCGGCTGGGCCCAGGCGACGATCGACCTCTCCGCCTACAAGGGCCAGACGGTCTACCTCGGCTTCCTCGGCATCAGCGCCTACGGCAACAACATCACGCTCGACGACGTGACGGTGTCGGCCCAGTAAGCCTTCCGCCGCACACCGCATTCCCTCGTCGCGGGGCGCCTCCGGGCGCCCCGCTTTTCTCTTGTACGCCAGGCGCGGTGAGACGCCCCTGGCCGGGCCCTCACAGTCCCGAAGGCCCAGGTATTCCGTATCAGAGCGCGCGCGTTCTTGTCATCATCGAGAAGAGGCGCGCCCCCTTTGGAACCGACGAGAAGGCGTGGAAGAGGAGGACGACGCCGTCTTCGGGCGCCCGCACCTCGACGATCGCGTCGCGGGCGCGCGGAGGGAGGGACCGGCAGCGGGACGGGTCGACCAGTCGGACGACGACGTCTCCGGCCTTCACGGGCGTCCCCGGCTCAACGGCGAGGTCGACGAGGCCGCCCACGGGGGCGTGCAGGGACCGGTAGTCGCCGATGGAGCAGGCGGTGATGCGTGCGGGGGGCTCTTCCGGATCGCCGTCGAGGATCCCGAAATGCCGAAGCGCCGACGCGATCCTGCGGGCGTCCGCCTGTCCCGCCTCGATGGAGAACGAGTTCATCGAGCCCAGCTCGACCGTGTAGCCATCGATGAGGCGGGGGACGTCGTTGCGGCCCAGGCGGCCGAAAGCGTCGGAGAGATCCTGCCACGGAACGAAGGACGCTTCGTCGAGGGCACCGCCGAACCGGGCCGGTACCTCCAGGACGAACGGAAAGCCGAACGCTCTCGCGGCGGCGACGGCCCCCTCCGGAACGTAGAGATACCGCGGAGCGCGGTCACCCGTGTGGAGGTCGAGAACGAGGTCCGCCTCGACCGCCATCCTCTGGATCGCGAGCGAGAAGTCCATGCGGGAATCCGCTCCCCATCCGCGGGTCTCCGCTTCGATGGCGTCGAGAGCGGCCTTGAGCGATTCGCGGAAGTCCTCGCGGATCTCTCCGACCGGAGACGACTGGTGGGCGGCCGCGAAGGAGTCGACGTCGACGTACGACGCCGCCGATGCCGACCGGGACGGGCCGGTGAGGTAGAGGTATCCGCGGTTGAAGTTGTTCCCCGTCAGGAAGTCGTAGACGCCTGAGACGTAGTCCCCGACCTGCTGATTCGCTCCCACGGGGTTGACGCGGGGGACGAGGATGACAGTGCCGCGAAGCGGTTCTCGTTCCAGGAGCTCGAAAAGCGCGAGTATCGCGGCGTTGCCCTGAAGCTCGCCGCCGTGAACGTTTGCCTGGACGTAGGCGAGCGGGCGCTCCTGGCGTCCGCGCGCCACGAAGACCGGAGCTGTCAGCTCGTGTCCTGTGGCCGTGGTTCTGACGACGACGTCCCGGCGCTCCCATTTCGCCATTGAGGTCTCCTCGCTGCGAGTCTAGCGAAGAGTGCCTCGGGCGCCGCCTCTGACGAGCGTGATGCCCGGGCGAAATCGCGATTGACAGGGGCCTTGCCGGTTTGTATCTTCCCCGTGTTGCGATCATATCTCAACAAGCGCCTTCTGGGCCGCCTCGCGCTCCTGGCCCTGATCCTCCTTCCTGCCCGCTCTCCTGCGGCCGAAGGGACGGTCTCTTCAGGCGTGCCGGAAGTCGTCCGGGCCCGTTGGCTCATGGGTACGGTGCTCGAGCTGCGACTCCCGGCAGGGACCCGGGATGCGGGCCTTCTTGCCGAGGCGGCCTTCGCGGAAGTCTCGAAAGTGGAGGCTGCGGCTTCGCTGTGGAGGTCGGGGACGGAACTCGCCGAGGTCCATTCCCGGGCCTCAACCGGGGATGCCGTGGTCGTCTCTGAGACTCTTGGCGATCTCGTCCAGGAGGCTCTCCGTGCCGCCGAGATTTCGAATGGGGCGTATTCCCCGGCCGTCGGAGCCCTGGTCGCCGCGTACGACCTGCGCGGGGCCGGCCGTTGGCCCTCGGACGAGGAGCGGATCCGGTCGGCCGCCCTGGCCCGTCCGGAGGGGGTCTGCTTCGATGCCGCGACGCGCACTCTCCGCCTCGACGCGGGCGTCACCCTCGACCGCGACGGCATGGCCAAGGGATTTGCCCTCGACCGCGCGGCGGAAGCGCTCCGGGCCCGGGGGGTCGAAGACGCGCTCCTGAACTTCGGCGGCCAGCTCCTCGTCATCGGGCCTCCGATCGGCGCGCCTGGCCGGGAGGCGCTCGTCAGCTCCCCGTCTAACCCGGGTGCTGCCGTCTTGTCGGTCCGAATGCGAGACGCTTCTCTCTCGACGTCGGCCGACACCGAACGAACGCGCCTGGTCGCGGGGAGGGAGGCAGGTCACCTCCTGGACCCTCGAACGGGGCATCTCGTCGGGCTCTCTGGGTCGGTTACGACGTTCGCTCCGAGCGGCGCGATGGCCGATGCCCTCTCCACGGCCTGGGCCGTCGAGGGAACTGCGGCTTTCCGCAGATCCGATCCCTCCTCGCCGCTTCGGCGGGCCGGAGCCGTGGCCTTCGCGCTGGCCGGCCGCGACGGAGAGTGCGAAACCCTGATGGACCCTCCTTTCGAGCGGCTCCGGCCACCGGCGGATGTGGTGGAAGCCGCTCTTCACGGCCCCTGAGTCTTAACTTTCTGAGGAGAAACCGATGAACCAGACGTGGAGAGCGCTGCCCGTGCTTCTCTTGTTTGCCGCCACCGTAGTCGCCCAACCCGCCGTCTCCGACGAACCGCCGAAGCCGGCACCGGCGGCCGACTCCGCACCGGTTCCGTCGAACGAGGAGCTCGCGCGGCGGATCGAGGTCCTTGCCCGCGAGCTGGAGGCCCGGAAGCTCGGTGAGGCTGCCGATCCCGCTCCCCCTGTCGGGACAACCGGAAAGTGGGGCCTCGGGCCGGCCGCTTCCAAGGTCTACGGGAAGTCCTCCGGCCTCTCGATCGGTGGATACGGCGAATCGCTCTACCAGAACCTCGACGCGACGCGCGGGGACGGCTCGGCGTCGGGAAAGACGAACGAGTGGGACTACCTGCGCGCCGTCGTCTACGTGGGCTGGAAGTTCGACAGGACCTTCGTCCTCAACACGGAGTTCGAGTACGAGCACGCTTCGACCGGGAAGGGGGGCGAGGTCTCGGTCGAGTTCGCGACGCTCGACGCGATGCTCCGCGACGAGGCGAACCTCCGCGCGGGGCTCGTCCTGGTCCCGGTGGGTTTCGCGAACGAGATGCACGAGCCGACGACCTACCTCGGCGCCCGTCGTCCCGACACGGAGACCAGGATCCTCCCATCGACGTGGCGTGCGAACGGGATCGGCGCTTTCGGCGAGGCGGGGCCCGTCGCCTACAAGCTGTACCTCGCCGAGAGCCTGAATGCCTCGTCGTTCACGGCGGCAAACGGGATCCGCGGAGGACGGCAGAGCGGCGCCCGCGCCACGGCCGACAATCTCGCATTCACGGGCCGGGTCGACCTCGTCTCGGTTCCCGGCCTCCTCGCAGGGGCGTCGTTCTTCACGGGCGAGTCGGGCAAAGACCTGTCGGCCTCCGGACAGTCCTTCGGGGCGCGGACGACGACGTGGGACCTCCACGCAGACTGGCGCTTCCGCGGGCTCTGGCTGCGCGGCGTCTTCGCCAGCGTGACGGTCGACGACGTGGCGCTCCTCAACCAGTCGCTCGGCCTCACCGGAAACAAGTCGGTCGGCGAGACGCAGGAGGGGTATTACCTCTCCCTGGGCTACGAGGTCCTCTCGAGCCTCGTACCCGGGACCAACATGGCCTTGACCCCGTTCGTACGCTACGAGCGGACGGACACCCAGAAGGAGGTCCCGGCGGGCTGGGCCCGCGACGGGGCCAACGACAGGAAAGCGTGGACGGTCGGGCTCGACTTCAAGCCGATTTCCCAGCTCGCGTTGAAGGTCGACTGGCAGGACTACGGCGACGCCGCGAACACGGGCGTCTCCCAGTGGAATGTCGCTCTCGCGTATCTCTTCTGACCCTGCGCTGAGCCTCGGCGCCCGCCTTCGCCGGTGGGGACCGACCCTCCTCGCCCTCGCCGTTCTCCTTCCGGGCGCGGCGGGCGCCGCCGTTCTCGAAACGCAGGAACAGGCCCTCGCGAGGGTCTTTCCGCCGCCGGCGCGAGTGGCGCCTCGCACGTCGTTCCTGTCGGAAGCGCAGCTCGAGGCGGCCCGGAAGTCGGCCCAGGCGCCTGTCGACTCGGCGGTCGTGACGCGATACGCGGCCTTCGCCGCCGACGGAACCCTGCTCGGAACGGCCTATTTCGACGCCCACGTCGTGAGGACGGCGCGTGAGGTCCTGATGATCGTCGTCGCCCCCGATCGGAGCGTGAGGAGCGTCGACGTCCTGGCGTTCGGCGAGCCTCAGGACTACCTTCCGCGCGCCGGGTGGCTGAAGAGAGTGGAAGGGAAGAAGCGGGAGGACGGGCTCT
>JACRCS010000234.1 GCA_016218905.1 Deltaproteobacteria bacterium | reverse complement strand
GTGGGAGCGGCCTCCAGGCCGCGATGCCTTTCCCTGGATCGGCCTGCGGCCGAGATCGTGGTCTGGAGACCACTCCCACAAGAGAGCCTCGTCAGCGGTCTGGGGGAGCCCTGGGCCGTCTCGCTTCCCTTCCCGATCGGCGCCCTTGCGGGCGCCACCTCGCCCATGGCACGATCCCCTCAGGCACAATGCTTTGGTCGCTTCACCGCCACGAGTGGCGAAACGGTGCGGCCAGACAACCGGAGAATGGACCTATGCAACTCAGAAAAGATGCGCGCATCGAGAAAGCAGTCGGAGAGCTGAACCTCTGGGTTCAGCGCCTGAACGAAGTCTACGGCGCGTGGCAGGTGGGTTGGGAGCCGGCCGAGCAACGCCTGCAGGATGCGTGCGGTGAGGTCGCGACGGCCTGCCAGCGCGTCGAGGCAGCCCTGCTGGCCCTGAGCGGAGAGTCTCCGCAGGTCGAGAGACCCGTCATCGATCTAGCTGAACTCGAGGCGCAACTCGGGTGGAGCCCAGAATAGCAAGCTGCTGAAAGAACAGCCTGCGGGCACCCCACGCCCGGGGACGATGCTCTCCCCGGGATTCAGGGGCCTGTTAGGCCAGTGAGGAAGCGCTACCGGAGGGCGCTCTTCTGGATCTTCCCCATCGCGTTTCGCGGCAGCGCTTCCACGTAGCGTACCTCCTTCGGGCACTTGTAGCCGGCGAGCTTCTGTTTGCAGGCTACGATCAGCTCCTCGGGGGCCGGAGCCCTGCCGCTCTCCATGGGGACCACGAAGGCCACGACCCGTTCTCCGAACTCGTCGTCGAGGATCCCGACCACGGCCGCCTCCCGGACCGCCTCGTGCGCCTCGAGGACGTTTTCGATCTCCTTCGGATAGACATTGTAACCGCCGGTGATGATGAGCTCCTTCGCCCTTCCGACGAGGTAGAGCCTGCCGCCGTCGCTCGGATCCAGGTAGCCCAGATCCCCCGAGCGAAACCAACCGTTGGAGAAGGACTCCGCGGTCTTTTCCGGCATCTCCCAGTATCCGCGGAAGACGTTCTCGCCGCGGATCCAGACCTCCCCCACATCGCCCCCGGGGACGTCTCCGCCCTCTTGGGAAACGATCCGGATCTCCACGCCGGGCAGCGGGTAGCCCACGCTCATCGGTTTTCGGCCCTTCGGCTCGATCGGGTTGGAGACGTTCATGCCGGTCTCGCTCATCCCGTACCGCTCCAAGATCCGGAAGCCCGTCGCGCTCTCGAAGCGTCGGAAGAGGGGGTCCGAGAGGGGGGCCGAGCCGGAAATGAAGACCCGCAGGCTACTCAGATCGGGGGTGCGCCCGAGGGATCCCCATTCGGCGAGGAGGCGCTGGTAGATCGTTGGGACCGCCATCAGGAGAGTGCAGCGTTCCCGCTCGAGGGTGTCCCAGACCCTCCTCGGCTCGAACCGCTCGTGCATGATCATGGTCGCGCCGGCGTAGAGGCTCCCCGTGGCGGCCACATTGAGGCCGTGGACGTGGAAGAGGGGTAGGACGTGGAGGAGGACGTCCCGATCGGTCCACTCCCAGGCGGAGTGGAGGGCGAGGGTGTTGGAGATCAGATTGCGGTGGCTGATCATCGCCGCCTTGGAGCGGCCGGTGGTGCCCGATGTGTAGCAGAGCATGGCGACGTCGTCGCCGTCGGCTGCGTACGGCCGCTCGAAGCGTTCCGGAGCCTGGGAGAGGTACCGGGCGAGGCTCTCAGGCCGGTCCGGGTCGGCGTCGACCAGGAGGGGCCGGACCGCCGCCTCGCGCAGAACGCCCGCGCTCCGCTCCGACCGCTCTCGATCCGTGACCATGAGGGAGGGCCGGGAGTCGCCGAGGAAGTAGCCCACCTCCTCCGCGCGGTAGTCGGCGTTGAGCGGAAGGGTAATCGCTCCCAGGGAGAGCGCGCCGAAGTGAGCGAAGAGGAACTCCATCCTCTTCGGGAGCTGGACGGCCACGCGGTCGCCGGGGCCGATCCCCGCCCGTTGGAGCACGCCGGCGTAGCGCTCCACCTCCCGATCGAACGCGCCGAAGGTGTACGGAGTTCCTTCGAACACGGCGGCCGGCTTGCCGCGGCTCAAGGCGGCGCGTTCCGAGAGCAGTCGGGCCAAGTTCATGCTCGCCTCCTCGATCTGCCCCCTGCAGATACCCCGCAACCGAACCGGGTGCATCGGAGAGCGGAAGCACCTTGTCCGAAGCACAGAGTACGCCTGGCCGCCGTGATTGGCGACCTTGCGAGAGGACCGGACCACTTTCGGAGGGCCTCCTTCGCGACTGTGCAGAAGCAGTTCGTCGGCGCCCACGCCGTGGGCCTGGACGGGCCTCGGCGGCCGAGGTATCACGTCTGTATCGTCTCCTGAAACGAACCGCCGACGGCGAAGAACGCTGCAGGGAGGTACCCATGAACTTTCGTCTCAGCCCCGAACAGACGGACCTCAAGCGAGCCGCCAGGGAGTTCGCCGAAGGAGAATTCCCGAAAGTCGCCCGCGAGTGCGATCTACGAGAGGCGGCCGACCCCAGACTCCTCGAGCGAGCCCGAGAGCTCGGCTTCGTCGGCCTGTTCGTGGACGAGAAGTACGGCGGAGCCGGCTACGGGTACCTCGAGACTGTCCTCGTCATGGAGGAGTTCTGGCGCGTAGATCCCGGCCTCGGTACCCAGATCGCGATCCTCTCCTTCGGCTGCGAGATGCTGCTCGCCTTCGGCACCGAGGAGCAGAAGGAGCGCTATCTGCCGGCGGTCTGCCGTGGCGGGAAGATCTCGGCCGTGGCCGTCACGGAACCGAACGCGGGGAGCGACGTCACGGCGGTCTCGACGAGCGCGGTCCGGAAGGATGGAGGATACGTCATCAACGGCTCGAAGATGTTCATCTCGAACGGCACGATCTGCGACTTCTACGTCGCCCTCTGCCAGACGAACCCCGAGGCGGAGTCGAGGACCGGGCGCCACAGCGTCCTCCTCATCGAGGCGGACAGGAGCGGCGTCTCCCGGCGGAAGCTCCACGGGAAGCTCGGGATCCGGGCCAGCGACACGGCGGAGGTGACCTTTGCCGACGTGTGGGTGCCCGAAGAGAACCGGATCGGACCGGAGGGAAAGGGCTTCGACTGTTTCATGGCGTTCTTCAACCGCTCGCGGCCCGGCGCCGCGGCCCAGGGGGTGGGGATCGCCCAGGGCGCCCTGGAGATGGCGCTGAGGCACGTCAAGACGCGGGAGGTCTTCGGAGGCCCGCTCGCCGAACGGGAGATCGTGCAGGGCAAGCTGGCCGAGATGGCCACCCTGACGGAAGCGGCCCGCAATCTCGTCTACAAGGCCGCCTGGAAGGTGGACCAGGGTGAGATCGAGCCCGCGCTGATCTCGATGGCGAAGTGGTACGCGGGCGAGGTGGGCGTCAAGGTCGTCGACGAGGCGCTCCAACTTCACGGCGGCTACGGCTACTTCGATGACATGGACATCAGCCGGTTCTATCGCGACGCGAAGATCGTCGAGATCTACGAGGGCGCGAAGGAGATCGAGAAGCTCGTGATCGCCCGGCAGCTGTTGAAGGGAAAGATCCAGTTCTAGTGTCCCGTGCGGTTGATTCGCGCATAACGATCAGCAGGACGAACGGCGGCGAATCAGCGCCGTTCGGCCACACGCAGGGACTGGATAGCAGGTAGGAACTTCCCGGACGGGACACTAGGTGCGGGCAGCGGCGCCGGTCGCGCGCCCGCCAGCCATTCGCAATCCTGCGAAAGTGCCTCGCTCCGGTCGCATGGTTGCGAAAACACGTCCGCTGGCGCAGCCAGCGCTCGCCCACGCGCCCATCCGCAGACCTCTCGAAAGGTCCCACGAAACGTCTTTCGCATCCCTGCGAGACGGACCCCCTCATCGCCCGCACCCGTCCGCCTCTTTGACGGTCTAAGTCCAGGATTTTCTTGCGAAATTGCGCACGGCAGATTTTTCCCTAAGGCTTGGAACGCCGTTTGCTCTTCTCTCGCGACGACGATGGGGCCGCCGCTCGAAGGTGGTGGCCCGGCCCACGGGAGGAGAACGCCATGGACGATATGCCCCTTCACGCGGACACGGCCGGTCGGAGAGAAGCCCTCTCCGAGCTCGGCCACCGGCTGCGCACTCCGCTGACGTCCATCCGCTCGTTCTCGGAGATCATGCTCTGCTACGACGTCCCGGAGCCGGAGAAGCGGCTGAGCTTCCTTCGCATCATCCACGCGGAAGCCGAACGGCTCGCCCGCGAGATCGACGACCTCCTCGACCTGAGGCGTCACGGCCTCGACGACGGAGAGGACCTCGCCTCGCCCGCGACCCCCTGAGCAGAAAGGAGCCATCATGGTCGGACCGAAGACGCATCGCGGGTGGATCGTCACCTTCGCGGGAACCGGAATCAACCTCGCCTTGGGCGTCCTCTACGCCTGGAGCCTCTTCAAGGGGGAGATCAAGCACTCCATCGAAGCGGGGGGACCGGGGGCTTTCCGCTGGGATCCGAGTTCCATCAACGACCCCTACGCCGTCTGCTGCCTCGTCTTCGCGTTCGCGATGATCCTGGCCGGGCGCTGTCAGGACCGAATCGGCCCGCGGTTTACCGCCTCGCTCGGGGGCCTGCTGGTGGGGGCGGGCTTCCTCTGGATCGGCCAGACGACGGACTACCTGAGCTGGGTCCTCGGGTTCGGGGTGCTCGTCGGCACGGGGATCGGGTTCGGATACTCGGCCGCGACGCCGCCCGCCCTGAAGTGGTTCCCGCCAGCGAAGACGGGCCTCATCGCCGGGCTCGTCGTCTCCGGGTTCGGCCTCGCGTCGGTCTACATCGCCCCGCTCTCCCAATACCTCCTGGGCGCGTTCGGGCTGCAGTCGACGATGATCTACTTCGGCCTGGGCTTCCTTGGGGCCGTCATAGGTCTGGCCCTGCTGCTCGTGAACCCGCCGCCGGGATACCTCTTCGCAGGGGGTGCGGCAAAGGCTAGCGCGAAGGCGCAATCGCGCGACCTGAAAGTTCGGGAGATCTTGCGGACCCGGTCCTTCTACCTCCTCTGGCTCCTCTTCTTCATCGGCTCGGGAGCAGGTCTCATGGTGATCGGGAGCGTCGCGGGTCTGGCGAAGAAGAGCCTCGGAGACCTCGCCTTTCTCGCCGTGGCGATCATGGCCGTCGGGAACGCGGGCGGCCGTATCGTCGCTGGCCTCCTCTCCGATCGCATCGGCCGGAGCACGACCCTCTTCCTGATGCTCGCAGCCCAGGCGGCGCTGATGTTCGTCGGGGTCCCGATCGTCGGATCCACCGGGAGCCCGGCGCTCCTCGTCCTGCTCGCGACGCTCATCGGCTTCAACTACGGGACGAACCTCTCCCTCTTCCCGTCTCTCGCGAAGGACTTCTGGGGCCTCAAGAATTTCGGCTTGAACTATGGCGTTCTCTTCACGGCCTGGGGAGTGGGCGGGTTCGTGACGGGCCGGCTCTCGGAGATGCTCCAGGCGAGGACCGGGTCCTTCACCCTCTGCTTCATCGCTGCCGGAGCGATGCTCGCCGTCGGCGCGTCCCTGTCGCTCCTGCTCCCGAGCGAGAAGGCCGCCAAGCAGCCCGAGGTGGAGCCCCAACTGCCGCTGGAAGAGCCGGTGGCCCAGGGCGCGTGAGCGCTACCGGAGTATCGCAGGCTCGCTCTTTTCAAAGGGGGGCGCTCTGAGGGAGGAGGGGGCGTGGGCTTTAGCCCACGCCCTTTTCTTTTCGCGAGGCTCCGTGGAGTTGTCTCCGGCCGACGGCCGATACCGCAGCAAAAACCTATCGCGGCCCGGAGGCCGCTCCCACAGGCGGGGGCGCTCGTCCCGGGTCCGGC
>JACRCS010000225.1 GCA_016218905.1 Deltaproteobacteria bacterium | reverse complement strand
CCCGACTCGGCGTCCCACATCTCCTCGGCGTTGCCGTGGTCGGCGGTCACGATGGCCGCGTACCCCTTCTCCCGCAGGGCGTCCACAACGTCTCCGACGCATGCATCCACCGCTTCCACCGCGCGGACGGTCGCCGGCAGGAGGCCCGTGTGACCCACCATGTCCAGGTTCGCGAAGTTCACCACGATGGCGTCCGGCCGCCGCTCCCGGATCTCCTGCACCAGGCGGTCCCGAACGCCGAAGGCGCTCATCTCCGGCTTCTGATCGTACGTCGCCACCTCCCGCGGGCTGGGGATCAGGATCCGCTCCTCGCGCGGGAACGGCTCTTCCTCGCCCCCGTTGAAGAAGAAGGTGACGTGGGCGTACTTCTCCGTCTCGGCGATCCGGAGCTGCCTCGCCCCCGCCCGGGAGAAGACTTCCCCCAGGATGTTCGTGAGCCTCACCGGGGGGAAGGCGATGGGAAGGTCGAAGGCCTCGTCGTACTGCGTGAAGGTGACGAAGGACGAGAGACGCGGCCTCGGCGAGGCGTCGAAGCCCGAGAAGCGCTCCTGGGTGAAGGCGCGGGTGAGCTCCCTCGCCCGGTCCGCCCGGAAGTTGAAGAAGACGATCGTGTCCCCGCCGGCCATCGTGCCGATGGGGCGGCCCTGGAGGCCGAAGACGACCCGGGGGACGACAAACTCGTCGGTCTCGCCCGCGGCGTAGGCCTCCTCCACCGCCTGGACGGCGCCGAAGGCAGGGATCCCGACGCCGCAGCAGACGGCGCGGAAGGCCTTCTCGACCCGCTCCCACCGGGTGTCGCGGTCCATGGCGTAGAACCGCCCCGTGACGGTGGCGACGCCCCCCTCCAGGGTCCGGCCGTAGCCGACGTCTGCCAGGACCTCCTCGAGCGCGGCAACGTACTCGCGTCCGCTCTGGGGCGGCGTGTCGCGGCCGTCGAGGAACGCGTGCACGAACGCCCTTTCGACGCCGGAACGGCGGGCGAGCTCCAGGAGCGCGTAGAGGTGTCGCTGGTGGCTGTGGACCCCTCCGTCGGAGAGGAGGCCCATGAAGTGGAGGGCACTTCCCGCTTCCCCAACCCGGCGGAAGGCGTCGAGGAGCACCGGGTTCTCGAAGAAGGTTCCGTTCTCGATGGCGAGGTTGATGCGGGTCAGGTCCTGGTAGACGATCCTGCCGGCGCCCAGGTTCAGGTGCCCGACCTCGGAGTTGCCCATCTGGCCCGCCGGGAGGCCCACGTCGAGACCCGAGGCGCTCAGGGTCGTGAAGGCGTAGTCCCGCTGGAGCGCCGACAGCCGGGGCGTTCTGGCCTGGAGGATGGCGTTGTTGGAAGCGTCGCCGTCGGGGCGGTAACCCCAACCATCGAGCACGATCAGGGCGACGGGCCGCATTCGGTTCCTTTCTCCGCGGAGGAGCTAGGAGCTGGTGAAGTAAAGGTGTTGGTGGCCTTTACGTTATGGGAGTAATGGGAATAATGGGAGTTATGGGAAAAGAACCCCGGCTCCTATTCCCATAACTCTCATACTCTCATAATTCCCATACTTCCCATAAGTCCCATGACACCAAAGCCTGGACCTAGCCGCTATTCCCCACCGGATACTTGCCCGACTAGCCCGCGCTCGGCGGCAGCTGCCCCGGCTGGAGCTCCAGCGTGTCGAAGGCGCCGCAGGAGGAGCAGGCTTCCGACCAGGCCCTGGCGCTCCGGCCGCAGGACCGGCAGGCGAAGGCCAGGGGCGGGGGACCGTCCTCGGCGTCGAGGCTCCGGCGGAACGAGCGCGCCGCGCCGTCGTACGCCCGTAGCCGGAAAGAGGCCTCTCCCTCCAGCCACCTGCCGAGCGCGCTGGACGCGGCCTCCGGCGCTTCCTGCACGGCTTGGAGCGCCTCCTCCGGCCGGTTCAGGCTGACGAGGAGCCGTGCCCGGAGGAGCGCCGCGGCCCGGTCCTTGCGGCCCTGCTTCCGGTAGAACGCCAGCATCTCCTCCGCCTCCCCCCGGCGGGTGCGAAATCCCTCGAGCTTCAGCAGGAGCCCCGCCCGTCCGGTCTCGCGGTAGCCCTGGAGCCACGCGTCGGCCGCTCCGCGGTCGTCTCCGGACGCGAGGAGCGCGTCTCCGAGAGCCGCGTAGGCCGGAGCGAAGTCCCGATCGGCCTCGATGGCCCTCTTGAGCGCTGCCTGCGCGTCGGCCGGCGGCCGGTCCTTGGCCGAACGGAAGAGGCACTCCGCCAGCGCCCGCTTCTCCCCCGCGACCGCCCCCTTGCCGCGGGTGCGCGCCAGGATCTTCTCTTGGAGCTCCAGCGCCTCGGCCCATCGGCCCAGCCGGCGGTTGAGGTCCCTCAGCTCCCGGAGGGCCGGGAGGAACTCGGGATCGGCCCCGAGCCAGCGGGTCAGGACGGAACGCTGTGCGTCGTCGTCTCCTTGCCGCTTTGCCGTGTCCAGGAGGGCGGCGTGGACCTCGGCGTTTCCCGGGTCGTCCGCGAGGAGGGCCGAGAGCCTCTTCTCCGCGGAGGCGAAGTCTCCCTCACGGCACTCCGCCCGGGCGAGCTCGAGACCGATGGCCCCCTCCTCCGGCAGCTTCCGGTGGGCCTTCCGAAACAACTGTGCGGCCGCGCGCGCCCGGCCCGCGACGGCCTCGCTGCGGCCCAATTCGAGGAGCCGGTGGGCCTCGCTCCGGCGCTGGTGCCCGCGAAGTCTTCGCCAGAAGGAGAAGGACTGGAAAGCCTCGCGGAAGGCGCCGAGGAGGAAGGCGACGCCGAAGCCGGCGACGAAGGTCAGCAGGAGGAGCAGCGCGAGACTCGCCCTGACGCTGGCGCCGGGGGAGAGGCGAAAGTCCACCTGCCCCGGGTTCAGGGTGAAGAGGTAGGCGAGCACCACCAGAACCGCGACGAGGGCCGCTTGCGCCCACTTCCCGAACACGGTCACCTCTCGAGGGCGTCGCGCCCCGGGGTGGGAGGCCTCACGGCGGGGCCTCCCGGTCCGCCTTGCAGTCGACGCACAACGTGGCGTACGGCAGCGCCTTCAGCCGCGCCTCGCTGATGGGCTCCTGGCACTCCTCGCAGACCCCGTAGGTCCCCTCGTCGATGCGGTCGAGGGCGGCGTCGATCTCCCTCAGGTTCCTCCGCTCTCGTTCGCTCATCCCGAGGAGCATCTGCCGGGTGTAGGTATTCGCGGCGTCGTCGGCCATGTCCTGGGTGCCGTCGGTGCCGAGCGCGACCCCCTGTTCCCGGAGCATGGTGACTCCACCGGCGACGTCTCGTCGCAGCGCGAGGAGCGTCTGCCGAAACTCGTCGAGCTTCTCCTTATTCATCGCAACCTCCCGAATGCTCCGCACCCTCGACCCTACGCGGGTGGGTGTAGACGTTGAATCGGCCGCCCCGCACGTAGCCGACGACCGTGACGCCGACCTCCTCGGCCAGCCGAAGGGCCAGGGCCGTGGGGGCCGACCGCGAAATGAGGATCCCGATGCGCATCTTCGCCACCTTGAGCAGGATCTCGGAAGAGACGCGGCCGGTAGTCAGCAGCGCGGCGTGAGTGCAGTCGATGCCGTCCAGCAAGGCGCGCCCGCTGATCATGTCGACGGCGTTGTGCCTTCCGATGTCGGTGCGGAAGAGGAGCGTCCGGTCCTCGTCCGCCAGCGTCGCGTTGTGGGTCCCGCCGGTGGAGCGGTAGAGGTCCGACCGCTGCTGGAGGTCGTTCATCCTGGCCAGGATCGCCTCGGACGAGAGCTTCAGCGGCGACTCCACCGGCCGAAGCCGCAAGGCGTCGAGCGCCGAGTAGAAGGTCGTGCCCTTCCCGCAACCCGTCGTGACGGTCCGCTTCTCCATGAGCTTGCGGATGAGGCCCGGATCCCGGGCCAGACGCACCCGAACGATCCCGGGCTCCTCCTCCCACCCCAGCACCTCCTCGCGTTCCGAGAAGAAGCCCTCCGACCGGAGGAAGCCGAGCGCGAGTTCGAGGAGGTTGTCGCCCAGGGTGAGGAGCGTCACCACCTCCTCGCCGTTGGCGTAGAGGGTGAGGGGCAGTTCCTCGACGACCATCACGTCGGCAGGTCCGAATGCGCCGTCCTGATATCGGCTGATCTTCCAGGGCGCGGAAGCCATGTGTTCCTTCTTACCCCTTGCCTTTGGGTCCTGCGACCCGCACGTCGCCCTTGCGGACCGTGACCCGATTGCTGTCGAGATACTCGAGCAGCGGGATCGTGTGCTTGCGCGACGTGCCCGTGAGCTCCTTCACGTCTGCCACCCCGAGCTCGCCCTTCTCCCGGAGCCGTTCCACCACGGCGCGGACGAAGTCGGCGATCCGCTCCGCCACGAAGAAATAACCCTCCTTCGTGCGGATGAGGAGGCCCTGGGAGACGAGGTACTCCAGCACGGGCCCCAGCGCCTTCGCGTTCTCCCCCAACGCCGCCGCGATCTCCTCGGCCGACGGGGCTTCGTAGCCGCGCGCCGCGATGGTCTCGACGACGCGCCCCCGGATCGCCTCGTCGCCCGCGCTCAAGGTCACGGTGAAGCTCGCGAGCCGCACGAGCTCCCCTTCCAGCACGACCCGGCGCGACTCGACCAGGCGGGAGAGGACGAACTCGACGAGCTTGGAATCGACGTAGGCGGGAAACTTGCTCCGCAGCTCCTCCGTGTTGATCCCCTTGCGCAGGGGGTTCTCCGCGTGGAACTTTTCGAGCACCGCCAGCGCCTGCCCTTCCAGGGCTCCGGCCGCACCGCCGTGCACGTGGCGCTGGGAGCGCCGGGCGGCCACCGCCGCCCAGCCCTTCCGCACCCCGGCTTGGAGGAGGTTCCGGGCGTCCTCGAGCGAAATCCCGAGCGCTCCCTGGGCCTCCACGGGATCCATGCCCGCCGGGCCCCGGGCTCGGAGGAGGACCTCCAGCCGCTGCTCCGGCTCTCCCCGATCCAGGATCTCCAGGTCGGCGACGAGCTCGGGCCGGCTCCCCTTGTGGCGTTTCGGCCGGTGATCGAGGACGACTCCCCCGCCGATGGTCCGCGCGGGCGAGAAGGCCCGGAGCACGAAGCGATCGCCGGGACAGACGATGAGCTTCTGGGCCGCCCGGATCTGCACGTAGGCGCCTTCCCCCGGCTTGCACTCCTCGCGGTCGAGGAGGGCCACCAACACGGGCACCTCCTGCGTGCCCGTGTGCAGGCGGCAGCGGACCCTGCGCGCCAGCGGGGGCCCCGACGGGAGCAGCTCGAGCCGTGCGTCGACCATGTACGTCGGCCTGAGCGAACCCGGGTGCGTCACGGTGTCGCCCCGGTCCAAGTCCTCGATCCCCGCGCCCGAGAGGTTGAGCGCGGTGCGCTGGCCCGCGAGCGCCTTCTCGGCGGCCTGGCCCTGGACCTGGATGCCGCGCACCTTCGCCCGCAGCCCCCTCGGCAGGAGCTCGACCTCGTCCTCTTTCCGGACGCTCCCCGAGATTGCGGTCCCGGTGACCACCGTCCCGAAGCCGCGGATGGTGAAGACCCGATCGACGGGCAGCCGGAAGAGTCCGTGGGCGCTCTTCTGGGGCACCTCGTTGGCCAGCCGGTCGAGGAGAGAGACGAGCTCGGGCAACCCCTGACCGCTCGTCGAGGAGACCGGCACGATGGGAGCGTCCTCGAGAAAGGTCCCCCGGACCGCCTCCGCCACGTCCTCCCGCGCGAGCTCGAGGAAGTCGTCGTCGACGAGGTCCGCCTTCGTGAGCGCGATGAGGCCTGACTTGACACGGAGCAGCGTACAGATGTCGAGGTGCTCGCGCGTCTGGGGCATCACCCCCTCGTCCGCCGCGATCACGAGGAGTACCATGTCGATGCCGGTCGCGCCCGCGACCATGGTCCGGACGAACCGCTCGTGCCCGGGAACATCCACGATCGACAGGGAGACGCCGCTCGGAAGCCGCAGGTGCGCGAACCCGAGCTCGATCGTGATCCCCCTCTCCTTCTCCTCGCGCAGCCGGTCCGTGTCGATGCCGGTGAGCGCCTTGACGAGCGAGGTTTTGCCGTGGTCGATGTGGCCCGCGGTGCCGAGAACGACCCGTCTGCTCGCCGAAGGAGTCATTCCTGCCGTCCGTTTCGCGCCGCCGGGTCTCAGCCGGCGTAAAAGCCCGAGAAATTCGCCCGGATTCAGGGCCGACGGATGCTACCAGAGCCCTCCCGGAGGCGCAAGGACGTTCCCGAGGAATGGACCAAGTGGACGACGTCGACGAGGTGGACGGTCCACCGGGTCCACTGCCATGAAGTCCACGCTGTCCACTCGCCCGCCCATCGCCTTGCCGAAGCCGCAGCGGCCTCAAGGGGCTCCGCGAAGCAGCCGAAGAAAGGAAGAGGCATGCCCCAGTTTCTCGTGCAAGCAGCTGATCTCCGGCTCGATCGGGCCGAGGCCCTCCTGAGAGGCGACGAGGCCCACCACCTCGTTCGGGTCTTCCGGGCTCGGGCCGGCGACGCGGTCGACCTCTTCGACGGAGAAGGGAGGCGCTGGAGGGCCGCATTGGAGAAGGTCGGGACGGGCGAGGTCCTCCTCACGCAGCTAGCGCCCCTGCCGGCCAACGAGCCGCGCGTGGAAGTCTGCCTCCTCCAGGGCGTGCTGAAGGGCGAGAAGTGGGCGTGGGTGCTCTCCAAGGGGACCGAGCTCGGCGCCAGGCGCTTCGTGCCGGTCCTGGCCGAACGGAGTGTGTCGGTCGTCGAGGGCGACCGCGCCGCCGCGAAGAGCGACCGGTGGCAGGGCATCGCCACCGCGGCCGCCAAGCAGTGCGAGCGCGCGCTCGTTCCAAGGGACGACCCGCCCCGGCCTCTGGCGGAGGTCCTCGAGACCCTGGGAGCCCCGGCGCCGGGCGAGGAGCGGCTCGTCTTCGTGGAGCGCCGGACCGCGGCCGCGCCGGCGAGACGCAGGGCCGCCGAGCGTTTCTACCTGGCGGTGGGCCCGGAGGGCGGTTGGTCCGAGTCGGAGAAGGAGAATCTCGTCCGGGCGGGCTTCGAACCCGCGAGCCTCGGCTCCCGGATCCTCAGGGCGGAAACGGCGGCTACGGCCGCCCTGGCCCTGGTCCTCGGCGCGGCCGGCGAACTCGGCGACCTGCCGGGGCGCTGAAGCCCCTCGCTGGTGCTCGCCCGGAAAAGTCCCTTTCCGGACGAGCCGCAACGAGCAAATTAGCCGTTCGCAGTTAGCGAACGGGAGGGAGAGACGACATGAAGTGTCCCAAGTGCCACTACACGAGCTTCGACTACCTCGACGCGTGCAAACGGTGCGGGACCGATCTGCGCGACGTACGGGCGCTGCTCCAGCTGATCGCCGTGGCACCGGAGGACCGGGCGTTTCCTGCCCAGGCCGAGACGCCGCCGGAGCCCGCGCGCGCGTTCGACGAGCCCGCGGTGGCGGCGTTCGCCGCGTCCACGCCGATCACCGTTCCCGAAAGCCTCGACGACTTCGGAGAGGAACCGGACTTCGGCTCAGACACCGAGCCCTCCCTGGGAGACCTCTCCGAAGAGAACTTCGACGACCCCTTCGACAGCCTGGTCGAGCCCACGAGCTACCGGGAAGCTGCTGCGGCCGCGGACGAGGAGGAGTCGGAAGAATCCCTGCTGGAGCCCACGAGCCACCACGACGCTGCCGCCGCGATGGGAGAGGAAGAAGAGGCGTCTCTCGTCGAGCCGACGAGCTACCGGGACGCGGCCCCGGCCGAGCCGGAGGAAGAGACTTCCGGCGAAGACGGCGCCGACGAGCTCCTGGAGCTCGACTTCGGCGACCTCTTCGCGGACGTCAAGGAAGAGGAAGCGACACCCTAGCCGGTACGCCGCAGGGCGGCCTCGGCCCGAAAGATCGCCACCAGGGTCTTCGCGTCGCGGAGCTCTCCCGAGGCGGCGCGCTCGAGCACGGTCGAGAACGGTTCCCAGTGGACCTCGATGAGCTCGTGGTCGCCGGGGCTCGCCGCGCACGCCTCTAGATCCTGCGCCAGGAAGAGGTGGATCACCTCGTCGCAGAACCCGGGCGTCATGACGATCGCCCCGAGGCTCTGCCAGCGGGCCGCGCGGACCCCCGCCTCCTCGGAGAGCTCGCGGCGGGCGGTCTCCAAGGGTGGCTCACCCGGTTCGAGCTTCCCGGCCGGCACCTCCCACAGCCAACCGCCGGCCGCGTGGCGGTACTGCCGCAAGAGGCACACCATCCCTCCCGGGTCCAGGGCGACGACCGCGGCCCCGCCCGGATGCCGCACGACCTCCAGCTCCAGGTCCCGGCCGTCCGGAAGCTCCACCATCTCGATCCCGAGATCTACCAGCTTTCCCTTGAAGACCGGGGTTCGGCGGGTGGACAAGGGTCATTCCTCCTTGGTAAAGTACGGCTCCTCGCCGTCAGCCTACCCTAGCCAAGTTCGTTCCGCACCGTCAAGGCGAGCGCTCTCGAAGCTGCGGCCGACTTTCGGATCGAGATGCCCTTTTACCCATCCCTACGCGAATTCATCGCTGCCTTGGAGCGGGAGGGCGAGCTCCTCCGGGTGACCGAGCCCGTGAGCCCCCGCCTGGAGCTCGCGGCGGTGGCGGACCTGGCCATGAAGCGGCCCGGAGGGGGCAAGGCGCTCCTCTTCGAGAAGGTCGAGGGCGCCGGGATGCCGGTGCTCGTCAACGCCTTCGGGAGCCGGCGGCGGATGGCGCTCGCCCTGGGCGTCCGCGACGTGGAGGAGATCCCGGCCCGGCTCGAAGCGCTCCTCAAGACTCCTCCGCCGGCCGGGCTGCGCGAGGCGGCGCGCCTCCTGCCGACGCTCCTCGACCTCCGGGCGGTCCTCCCCCGCCGGAGGCGGGGACCGGCCCCTTGTCAGGAAGTCGTCCGCCGGGGCGAGGCCGTCGACCTTTCGTTCCTGCCGGCGCTCACCTGCTGGCCCGACGACGGCGGCCCGTTCATCACGTTTCCGTGCGTCGTCACGAAGGACCCCGCCACGGGCCGGCAGAACGTGGGGATGTACCGCCTCCAGGTCTTCGACCGCCGGACCACCGGAATGCACTGGCACGTCCACAAGGACGGAAGCTCCGCCCACCTCGCCCATGAGCGCGCGGGGCAGAGGATGGAAGTCGCGGCGGTCATCGGTACCGATCCGGCCGTCACCTACTGCGCGACGGCGCCCCTGCCGGCGGGAGTCGACGAGCTCATGCTCGCGGGGTTCCTGCGGCGAAAGCCGGTGGACCTCGTCCGCTGCGTGGACGTGGACCTCTGGGTACCGGCCACGGCCGAGATCGTCCTCGAGGGGTACGTCGAGCCCGGCGAGTCCCGGGTCGAGGGTCCCTTCGGGGACCACACCGGCGTCTACTCCCCCGCGGAGCCCTACCCCGTCTTCCACGTGACCGCCGTCACCCACCGCCGAAACCCGATCTACTTCTCGACGGTCGTCGGGATCCCGCCCATGGAAGACGCCTGGCTCGGCTGGGCGACGGAGCGGATCTTCCTGCCGCTCCTGAAGACCCAGTGGCCGGAGATCGAGGACGTCTGCCTCCCGCCCGAGGGCGTCTTCCACAACCTGTGCCTCGTCAGCCTGCGGAAGAGCTACCCTATGCAGGCGCGGCGGCTCTTTCACGGCTTCTGGGGTGCGGGGCAGATGAGCTTCACCAAGGTCATCGCCACGCTCGACCCGGACGTGGACGTCCGCAACCCGCGCGGGGCCGCCAAGGCCCTCCTCGACCGCGTCCGGATCCCCGAGGACCTGACCTTCTGCGAGGGCGTGCTGGACGCCCTCGACCACGCCGGCGCCCAGGCGCTCTGGGGAGGAAAGCTCGGGATCGACGCCACGAAGAAGCTCGCGGGGGAGCCCGGCGAGGCCGAGCCCTTCCCGGCCGCGGGCCGCCGCACGGGGGAGGCCGAGGTCCTCGGAGCTCTCGAGGGCCGCTTCCCGGGCCTGCGGGCGTGCCGGATCCCCCTCCCCGAGGCGAGGCTCGTCCTGGCGCTCCTCGTCCTGGAAAAGACCCAGCCCGGCGAGGGCCGGGAGCTCGCCCGCGCGGCCGTGGAGGACGCCGGCGTCGACGTGGCCGTGGCGGTCGAGGGCACCGAGGCGGATCCGCTCCCGCTCCTGGCCTGGCGCGCGCTCTCCAGCATCGAACCCGTCCGCGACGTGCAGGTCGTCGGCCGCGCCCTCGCCGTCGACGCCACGCGAAAGGGCCCGGGGGAGGGTCACTCCCGCGCCTGGCCCGAGGAAGTCGCCCATCCCGAGGAAGTCCGCCGGCGGGCGGAGGCGATCGCCCGCGCCGCCGGTTTTTGAAAGGAGCCGCCGCATGAAGCACACTCCCGACCTCTGCGTTCCCCGGGACGACAAGAGCGCCTGCCACACGAGCGAGGAGTACCTCCAGAACTACCGCGAGGCGCTCCCGGGGCTCGTCGAAACGCTCCTGGAGAGCTGCCGCGGGGAGCCCGCCATCTGCCACATCGACTCGGTCGTCATCCCCCGGAAGGAGGAGGTCACCCAGCTCATCGACCGGATGCTCGACCTGATCTTCCCCGGCTACTTCGGCGAGCAGGAGATGGACTGGGCGAGCCTCCCCTACGATCTCGGCCAGAAGCTGGTGAGCCTCTTCGACCGCCTCTCTCTCCAGGTCGCCCGGTCGGTCCGCCACGAGTGCCGGCGAAGCGAACGGCTCTGCTCCCACTGCCTCGATACGGGCCAACGGGAGGCGCTCCAGTTCCTGCGGAAGATCCCGAAGCTCCGCAGTATGGTGGCAGGCGACGTGGAGGCCGCCTACCGCGGCGACCCCGCGGCCAAGAGCTACGACGAGATCGTCTTCTGCTACCCCGGACTGTACGCGATCGCCGTGCAGCGGCTCGCCCACGAGCTCTACCTCCAGGGCGTGCCGCTCCTGCCCCGGATCATGACCGAGCACGCCCACGGCCAGACGGGCATCGACATCCACCCCGGCGCGACCATCGGCCGCGAGTTCTTCATCGATCACGGCACGGGCGTGGTGATCGGCGAGACGTGCGAGATCGGGGACCGGGTCACGCTCTACCAGGGCGTCACCCTCGGCGCCCTCTCGTTCCCCCGGGACGAGTCGGGCGATCTCGTCCGGGGGACGAAGCGCCATCCGACCATCGAGGACGACGTCGTCATCTACTCGGGCGCGACGATCCTCGGCGGGACGACCGTCATCGGGCGAGGCTGCACCATCGGCGGCAACGTCTGGATGACGCAGAGCGTTCCGCCGGAGACGAAGGTGACGATCGAGCCGCCGCGGCTCGTCTACCGGCAGGCGGAGAACGGTTCCAAGTAGGGGCGCGCGTTCGCGTCCCTCCCACTCCAAGGAGGCAAACGATGAAGAAAGCAGTGTTGGCGGCGTGCGTAGGGCTCGTTCTGGCCGTGCCGGCCGCGGCGAGGGATCTCTCGGGGAAGCTCGGCTTGGGGTTCACGCAGGCCTTTTCGCCCGAGGGCTCCGGTCTGACCTCCCTCTCGGCCCGCTACTGGCTCGACAAACAGCTCGGGATCGAGGGCGTGCTCGGCTTCAAGCTGGTAAATGACGACGACGGCCCCGACGAGCGCTTCTGGAACCTCGGCGGACGCTTCCTGATCCGGATCGTCCAGGAGGACAATCTCCACGTCTACGGCGGCGCGGGTCTCGCCGTCGTCCACGAAAAGTCCGACGGGGAGAGCGACACCGGGGTGGGCGCCGACGCTTTCGCCGGGGTAGAGTTTTTCTTCCAGGGGCTGCCGAACCTCGGCTTCTCGACCGAAGTCGGGCTGCAGCTCACCGACACCGGCGAGACGACCTCCTTCGGGACCCGAGGGGGAAGCTTCGCGAACTTCGGGATCCGGTACTACTACTGATGCGCCTGCCGGCCGCCGGTCTCCTCCTCGCGTTCACCCTCTCGGCGGCCGGCGCGACCTCCGCCCGGGCCGGCTGGGATCCGCCCGGGTGGCGGGGATCGTCGCCGCCCGAGCGTCCCGCGCCCGGGCCGGCGGCCCGGCCCCTCAAGTGGGCACTCGGCCTCTACCAGAAGGCCGTGAGCACGGTCGACGGAGACCGCTGTCCGAGCCACCCGAACTGCTCCCACTACGCCCAGGAAGCCGTCGCGCGCCACGGCGCGCTCGTCGGGGTGCTCCTGACGGCCGGCCGGCTCCAATCCGAGTCCGATCAAGCCGCCTTCTCCCCTCGGGTTTTCGTCAACGGCCGCTGGAAGGTCTACGCTCCCGTGGAGGACGACCTTGCGTTCTGGAAGGGGAAACTCCGTCCGTAGCACCCCCTCCCCGTCCCGGGGACGCGCCGCGCTCCTCGGGCTGCTCCTGCTCCTCGGGACGCCCGGGCCGGCGAGGCCGGAGGCGCTCCCGCCCGCGAGTGCGGAGGGCATCCTCTCCTTCGCCCAGGCCCTCCTCGGCCGAGGCGACACCTTCCAGGCGGCCACCGAGTTCCAGCGCTTCCTCCATCACTTTCCGGAGCACCCCTCGGCCCCCGCGGCCTGGCGGGGGCTCGGAGGCGCGTACGCCGGGGCGGGCCGCTGGGACGACGCCGCCGGAGCGTACGGCCGCCTCTTCGAGGTCTCCCCGGCGCCCGAGAGCCGGCTCCTCCTGGGCGCCGCGCTCTACAGGGGGGCGCGTTACCCCGAGGCGGTCCGGGAGCTCGTCGCGCCCTCGCCCGAGCCGGACCGGACCCGGGCGGCCCGAACCACTCTCGCGACGCTCGCCCTCCTGCGGGCGGAAGCGGCGACCGTCCCGCCGGAGCTGCGCGGGGACCTCGCGGCCGAGTTCCGGCAGCTCCCGAGGAAGAGTCCCCTCACGGCCGGGGCCCTCTCCGCCGCCGTCCCGGGTGCGGGCCACCTCTACCTGGGGAGGCCCAGGGACGCCGCGCTCGCGTTCCTCCTCAACGGCGCCTTCCTCTGGGGCACGGTCACCGCCGCCGGGCGAGACGAATGGGCCCTGGCCGGCATCCTCGGCTTCTTCGAGCTGGGCTGGTACGGCGGCAGCGTCCTCAGCGCCATGAACGGCGCCCATCAGTGGAACCGCAGGGAGGAGCAGAAGTTCTTCAACCGCTGGGAGGCGGTAGCCATCCCCGCCTGGAGCGTCCTGGCGCCGTCGCGAGGCTTGGGGCTCGCCGTCACGTGGGGGTGGTAGGCGGGCGGGGGCCCGTTGAAGTCAGGCCTTCGGAGCGGCGTCGACCGCGGGCGCGGTGAAGCGCACGGTGGTTCCCTTCCCCTGCTCGCTCTGGATGGAGAGCTCGCCGCCGAGGTGCTCGACGAGGTGCTTGACGATGGCGAGCCCGAGGCCGGTGCCGCCCATCTCCCGCGAGCGCCCGGGGTCGGCCCGGTAGAACCGCTCGGTGACCCGCGGGAGGTCCTTCGCGGGGATGCCGATTCCCGTATCCTCCACCGAGTACCCCACGCCCTCCCCCGCCCTCTCCGCGGAGACGACCACCCTCCCCCCGCGAAGCGTGTACCGCACGGCGTTCTGCACGAGGTTGATCAGGACCGACTCGATCTTTCCGGGATCGCTGGCGACGGGCAGCGGCTCCTCCGGCACGCGGGCCTCGAGACGGACCCCCCGCCGCTCGGCTTCGCCCGCGAAGAGCTCCGCCACGCGCAGGAGGACCTGCCGGCCGTCGAAGAGCTCCACCTCCAGCGGCGCGGCTCCGGCTTCGGCCCGGGAGAGCTCGGAGACGTCCCCCAGGAGCGTCTCGAGGCGCAGCACGTTTCGGCGGATCGTCTCGAGGAAGCGCTTCGCGGCGGACGGGTCGCGGAGGGCGGCGTCGAGGAGGGTCTCGGCCGAGCCCCGGATGGCGGTGAGCGGCGTTCGCAGCTCGTGCGAGAGGTTCGAGATGAAGTCGCTCCGCATGCGCTCCAGGTGGAGCTCCCGAGTGACGTCCCGGAGGACCACCAGCGCCTCGGGCCTCTCCTCCCCGACGCGGAGCGCGCGGAGGCTCACCTCGAGCTCGACGGCGGGATCGAGCCACGTCAGGCGAAACGGCTCGGGCGGCGGAGAGGCTGCCGTCAGGCCATCGAGCGCCTCCAGCACTCGGGGATGCCGGATGACCTCCGCGCTCGCACGGCCCACCGCGCCCTCGGGCGGGAGCCGCAGGAGCGCGCGGGCGTGCTCGTTGGTCCTCGCGAGCCGTCCCGCCCTGTCGAAGAGGAGGACCCCGTAGGGGAGCCCCTCTACGAGGCTCCCGAGCGTCTCCTTCTCCCGGTCGAGCGCCTCGATCCGGCGCCGGATCTCGTCTCGCAGGGCGACGAGGCTCCGCTCCAGGTCGGAGAGCTCATCGACGCCCTCCGGCCGCAGCTCCGCGCCGTAGTCTCCCCTCGCGAGAGCGCCTCCGAAACGGATCATGCCCTCGACACGGCGCGTGAAGGAGCGCGCGAGCCCGAAGGCGAGCGCCAGGGCCGCGAGTACGGCCGGAATGGCGCCCAGCGCCAACCTCCTCCGCACCTCGGCGAGCGTGCTCCGCACCTCGGAAGCGGGCATGGCGGCCCGCACCACCCGCGGTACGGGAAGGGCGACGTAGAGCATCTCGACGCCCAGGGTCCGACTCGTCCGGAGGGACCGCCCCTCCCTCCCTTTCAGGGCGTCGGCGACCTCGGGATGGGTCGCGTGGTTCTCCATCGTCGCGGGATCGCGCTCCGAGTCGGCGAGGACGCGCCCCTGGGCGTCGACGATGGTAAAGCGGACGCGCGCCGTCCGGCCCGCCCTGCGCACGAGCTGCTGGAGAGCTGCGGGCGAGGTGGCCCCCGCCGTCGTCTCGCGCAGGATGACCGCGAAGCGCTCCACTTCCTCCTCCAGCCGGCGCATGGCGCTGTGCGTGAGGAAGCGATCGAGGAAGACCGCTCCCGCCACGAGGACGGCGAGGAGCACGAGCACGTTTTGGAGCAAGAGGCGGGCGAAGAGCCTGCGAGGCATCGTCAGCTTTCCTGGGAGCCGGAGGGGTTGAAGCGATAGCCCGACCCCCGGACCGTCTCGATCCGGCGGGGACCACGTGGCAGCTTACCATCTCTGGGAGACTTTCGTCGCGTGGTGCGCAGTCCGCTCCACTGCCGAAAGGCAACGCCAGTCCGGTCTACGGTGTGAGGGCCGTTGGCCGGGATCGCGATCGGTCGGGCCAGTCGGCTCCGGGCTCACCCCCCAACCAGAAGAAGCCGGGGCAACTCCAGCGGCGGCGGGGAAGAAAGCTCTTCTCCAAAAAGAGAAAGAGAACGCCCACACCTCTTCACGCCCCCGGGGGGAGCGTGCAGAAACATTGTCTAGGCGCGGCCTTCCGGCCGGTGCGTTGGCTTTCGGTTCGGGCACGGATTTTGCGTTGTCGGTCGAATCGCTCGGCGCGTCTTTTCGTCGCAATCCTGCAGAACTCAGAGTTCACATCCTCTCGGACGGAAAAGGAGACGGTACATGATTCGCAAGGATGGGTGGTGGGCGTTTTGCGCGGCGGCTCTGGTTCTCCTCGCGGCGGGCCCGGTGCACGCGGCGAGCTTCACGGTCGCGGGAACGAGTTCTTATGACGAGTACAAGATCACTTCGTACCCGGGACAGACAGACCCGTCGGTATGGCTCCCGGTCTATCCGATTTCCGGCTATCCAGGGTACGTCTCCGATCGTCCCGACGGCTCCATTTCGGGAGGCTCACCGGGGACGTACACGTACACGACTTGGTTCAGTCTGGACGGTTACGATCCCGCGACGGCCCAACTCACCGGCTACATGGTGGCCGACGACTCGGTCAGCCTCACCTTGAATGGCCAGTCGGTGCCCGGCGGCGGCTACGGGTGGCCTTGGTACGGGACCTTTACGATCAGCTCCGGCTTCGTTTCGGGCACGAACACACTCAGCTTCAACCTCTGGGGGGACGGGTCATGGGTGTACCTCTCGGTCCAGGACATGACCGTTACCGCGTCTCCCGCCGTTCCCCTCCCCTCGACGATCTGGATGGTCTTGAGCGGACTGGGCGGTCTGGGCTGCTTCCGGAAGCTGAGCGCTTGGCGAGGCCGTAGGCGGAGCGTCTGATCGGGGCGCCGGACCGCGGAAGTCGTTCCGCGGTCTTGCCTGAATGAAGGGGCAGTCGGGAAAGTGGAGAAGGACATGGAAGGGAGTTTCAGGTGAACGGGCTACGCCGCCCGCAGCATAACTCCAGCCTCACCACCTGAAAGGAGATCCGTGCCTCATGCTCGGCGCGGCCGGTCTCCATGACCTGCGCCGCCTCGGCCAGAGTCTCTTCGAGAGAGCGCACTTCAAGAACGACCGTGTTCATGGTTCCACCCCTCGATGTCTGCTTGGAGGGATCAGCGATCGGGAGTTCGGGATTCTCCTGATCACAGATCACCGCTCCTCCTGTAAACCTCGTGGGAGCGGACGACGCGCTGCCCCCAATTACACCGAGATATGGTACGGACCGACGTACGGGACGTGCTCCGTCCCGGCCGCCTCCGGTGCGGGCCCTCCTTCCGCCTCCGAGACCGGTGCAGGCGGCTTCCCGCCCTCGCGCTTGGGAGCGCCGGCGAGCGCCATCCCGCCCTTGGTCGCGGCCCGGGCAAACGGGCGGAGCACTGCACCTGCGACAGGAACGAGGACGAAAGGCACGAGGAACGCCGCGGCGAGACCCGTCAGCGCGATCGAGCTCGCGCTCTTCAGTGCATGAACCATGAGTGCCATCGAGAACCTCCTCGGGAGAAGCGCAACTCCGACTCCGTCACGCTAAGGCCGTGCCTTCGGCGGAGCAAGACGCGCGCCCCCTCGGATGGAAAGACTGTCTCTCGCAGAGGCGCAGAGGACGCAGAGAAAGACAAAGGCCCGATCTTGTTCTTCTCTGCGGTCTCCGCGCCCTGCTATCCGGCGGCCGGCTCCTCCAGCGGGGCCGGGGCTTCCTTCCCGTAATGTTCCATGGCCAGCTCGCCGACGAGCCGCGTAAGCGCCGTTGCCGCGAGGCCCGCCGCCGGCAGGGTCAGCAGCGCGGGCACGCCGAAGGTCTCCAGGAGGAGAGCGGGGCCGGTCACTGCCGCACCCGTCGCGGCGACGACCGCCATCATCTCCGGCACGCGGGCGTCGTCGTCGATGTCTTTGCCGTAGAGGAGGGCGATCTCCAGGATCAGGTAGAGGTGCATCCGGGTGAGGGCCGAGGCGCCTCCGACGAGTCCGAAGAGACGCCACGCCTGCCCGAAGCCCGGCAAGACGCCGGGCGCGTGGAAGATGGTGCCGCCGAGCAGCGACAGGTTCGCGTGCGAGTCGATCAGGCGTCGCGCCAGGCCTTCGCGGCTCTCCCCCGGAAACCGGGCGCGCAGCCCCTCCACCACGGCCCGGATCCGGGGCTTGCGGAGGCGCAGGAAGAAGTAGAAGAAGTCGTCCGCCATGAGGCTCGTCATCTCCGCCTCCTCCCTCAACCTCGGGACGTCTAAGCGCGCAGGAGCTCTTCGAGGCGGGCGGCCACCGCCGGCGCAGTCTCCGGATGCCGGTGGAGGGTCGCCACCTGTTCCCAGAGATCCGGGGCAATCCGCGCCGGGTCGTACTCGATCACGATCGAACGGGCGAGGAGATTGAGCCTGATCGAGCGGACGCCCGGAAGGAAGGAGGCGGCCCTCTCCACGTCCACCCTCCCCGCGAGCTCGGCTGCGCCCCCCCGGATCCGAAGGCGGATCCGGCCGGGGATGTGATGGGCGATCTCCACGTGCGGCGCCAACCCGAGGACCGTCTCGATGATCTTCTGCCCATTCGGCGGCGTCGCCTGCCCCATCCCAGCACCCTATTGCCCGTTCGGAAAAGCCCGTTTTCGCCCGGGGCGGGCTCAGCAGGCAGCGAGTGCCCTTTGGCCCAAACCACGGCTAACCCTGTGGTCCTGAACTCCCAAGTGACTGGGGACCGCGTCTCACCTTCTTCGTCATTCCGGCATGGACGCCGGAATCCAGTACGCCATGGATGACCCTCCTGGGCGCTGATAGGGGTAGGGAGAGCCGGTTACCCGGTCCCCCTCCCTCCGAACCGGACAGGCGGATCTCCCGCATCCGGCTCTCCGGTCAGTGGTTTCCACAGTGGGACTGGCGAGCAGCATCATGGGCCGTCAT
>JACRCS010000224.1 GCA_016218905.1 Deltaproteobacteria bacterium | reverse complement strand
GTGTCCTATGCCGTCCTTCTCGACGGCTCGGGCTCGATGGGCCTCTCCGGGAAGATGGAGGGGGCGATCGCGGCGCTCGAGGCACTCGCGGCGTCCCGGGTCCCGGCCGACGACTTCGCGCTCTTCGTCTTCGCCGAGGGAGCGGTGAAGGAGGTCGTCGGGTTCACGGAAGACGCCGGGAGGATCGTCGCGGCGGCCCGCCAGGTGAAGCCGTGGGGGAAGACCGCCTTCCGCGACGCGCTCGCCCTCATGCCCGAGAAGAGCCTCCAGGGGAAGAACGGCTCGAGGGCCATCGTCCTACTCTCCGACGGCATCGACAACGGTTCCCAGATCACCGAGCCCGAGCTCACGCAGCTGATGGAGGGGGTCGAAGTCCCGGTCTTTCCGCTCGGCATCCGCTCCCCCGGGGCGCTCATGCACCCGCTTCCCGGCATGACCGTCGAGTGGATGCTCAATGTCGATGTCCTCTCCCAGATCGCCCGCATTACGGGAGGGCGGATGGCCCTCGTCGACGACCCGGGCCAGCTCTCCTCACGCATCCTCGACATACAGAAGGACCTACGGTCTCAATACCTGATTGGTTTTTCCCCGACGGGCGGCGGTCCGGTAAGAGACCGCCGCCTCACCCTGAGGCTGGCCGGATCGGTCCGCCCCGTTCGCGAGAGGGCCGGATACCGAGGTTCCGACCCTCCCGCACGCGGGGCTGGCCCTACCGGTACCGAATGAGCGAGCGGAGAGGCCGTCCATAGGACGTTGAGGAGAAATGGAATGACGAAGCGAAACCGGATCGCCATCCTGGGTGTCACCGTCCTCGTGGCGGGAGCCTTCGGGTGCGCCACCACGAGCCAGGTCGACGAGAAGATCGCCGCGGCCACGGCCAAGACCGACCAGAAGATCGAGACGGTCGAGACCCAGGTCGAGGACCTGCAGACGAAGCAGAAGGCGACCGAGTCGAAGGTCGACTCGCAGGGCCAGGAGATCGTCAAGGTCTCTCAGTCCGCCCAGGAAGCCCTCAAGCGTGCCCAGGAGGCCGGGATCCTCGCGAAGGGGAAGGTCGTCTTCGAGCAGACCTTCAGCGAGGACCGGATCAAGTTCCGTTCCGGCTCCGCTGATCTGAACGACGACGCGAAGGCCGCGCTCGATGAGTTCGCCGCCAAGGTGAAGGATCTGAAGCGCTCCGTCTGGATGGAGATCCAGGGGCACACAGACTCGACGGGCACGGACGAGATCAACGACGCGCTCGGCGAGAAGCGTGCTGAGGCCGTCCGTCGCTATCTGGCCCGCAAGCACCAGCTCCCGATCCAGCGGATGGCGACGATCTCCTACGGCGACACGCTCCCCGCCGAAACGGGCAGGGGCTCCAAGGCGCACGCGGCGAACCGCCGCGTCGTTCTCGTCGTTCTCGAGTAGCCTTTCAGCGCTCTTTCGAAGGGCCGGGCGCTCCGGGTTTCCCGGACGCCCGGCCTTTTCCCTTCATCCCTGTCGGGCCGGTTTTAAGGTCTTCCCCCGCCGGGGCTCACGGCTCCCAGACGACAGGCGCGCCAAGCTCCCGGAGCGAGAACGCCGCGTAGATCCGCTGCCCGTTCTCGTCGACGACGCGCAGGTCGTCCTCCTGCTTGATGTCCTCCAGCACGTGGTCGTAGTGCGCGTGGTACTTCGACTTGATCGCCTCGATCGGGACCTCGAACGCGAGGAACTTCCTGATTCCCTTCGCCGCGAGCCGGGAGATGAGGTCGGCGTCGGTGAGGGTCTCGTGGGTCGTCAGGACGACGATCGGTCCGGAACCGGTGAAAATCAGGGCGGCCTTCACAGTTCAACCCCCCTTTCGGCGCTTCCCTTCTCCAATATGGACACCGGGGAGCGTCTTCGCCACGGGCCGCGGCTTCGGAGGCAACGGCCTCGCCCTGTTCCCGGCCTTCTCCCTGCGGTGGCGCAGAGCCGACAGGAGCTCTTCGAAATCCCTGGGAGGCGGGGTCGAGACCGAGACCTTCCCGCCGTCGGGCTTCTCCCACCCGAGGTGCCCGGCGTGAAGCGCCTGCCGCTTGAACGGGATCGGGAAAGCTGGCTTCTTAAGGTCCCGGTAGACCTGGTCGCCGACGAGCGGGTGCCCGGCGTGAGAGAAGTGGATCCGGATCTGGTGGGTCCGCCCGGTCCGGAGCCGCGCCTCGACGAGCGTCGCGATCCCGAAACGCTCCAACACCTTCCAGTCGGTGATCGCCTTGATTCCCGCCTCGCCTTCACGGGCCACGCGCTTGCGCCGCTCACCCTCCTCGAGGATCGGTCCGTCGAACGTCCCTTTGTCCCCCGCGAGGTCTCCCTCGACGACGGCCACGTAACGGCGGTCCACCGTGTGCGCCCTCAGCTGCGCCTGCAGGCTTACGAGCCCCTTCCGGTTCCGGGCGAAGACGAGGGCGCCGGACGTCTCCTTGTCGAGGCGGTGGACGATGCCGACGTACGCCCGCCCCTTCCCGGCTTTCGCCGCCCACGTCGAGACCCGCGACAGGAGCGAGTCCTTCTCCTTCGCCTCCGTCGGGTGCGTCAGCAGACCCGCGGGCTTCACGACGGCCACCGAGTCTTCGTCCTGATACAGGATCGTCAGGGACGTGTCGACCTTCCGCCTCACCTTCCGGTTCGGGTCGAAGACGACGGCGGCCTTCTCGGGTACGAGCGCGCCCGGGTCGTCGACGACGGCGCCGGCGACGGTCACCTGTCCCTCGATCACCGCGCGCTTCAGGCGGGAGGCGGTTTCGGTGGGGTAGAGGGCCGCGAGACGGCGGACGATGCGGATGGTTTCCATCGGGGGAATCGTCTCACGGGGTCGTCGCGGCACCGGTTGAGGCGGGCGCAGGTAGACTTTCCGCTATGCCGAACGCCGCGACCGACCTCTTCGCTCGCCGCCGCGAGCGCTTCTTCGACCGCGTGAAGGAAGGGGTGGCGATTCTCTTCGCCACGCCCGAGCAGCACCTGAGCTGGGACGGGGATTACCGTTACCGCCCCGACCCCGACCTCTACTACCTCACGGGGTTCGGCGAGCCGGAAACGGTCGCCGTCCTCGACGCGGGGGCGCGGGCGTTCTTCCTCTTCGTGCGGCCGAGAGACCGCGAGCGGGAGACCTGGAATGGGCGGCGTGCCGGGACGAAGGGGGCGATGAAGGTCCACGGGGCGGACGAGGCGTGGCCCGTGTCCGACCTCGAGAAGAAGCTCCCGGACCTGATCCGCGGGTCGTCGAGCCTCCACTACGCCTTCGGCATCGACGAGAAGCGCGACCTCCTCGTCGCCTCGATCCTCGGCCGCTTCCGGCGCGAGGCGCGCAATCCGCAGCGCGGCCCTGTCGCCGTGAACGACGTGACGGACGTGATCCACGAGCTGCGCCTGCGCAAGGAGCCGGAGGAGATCGCGCTGATGGAGCGGGCCGCGGCGATCGCGGTCGCGGCGCACGACGAAGCGCGCGAGCTCGCCCGGCCCGGCCGGATGGAGTACGAGGTGGAGGCGGCGATCGCGAGGCGCTTCCGGAGCGAAGGGGCGTGGGGCCCGTCGTACGAGACGATCGTCGCCTCGGGCCCGAACGCAACGACGCTCCACTACGTCGAGAACGACCGGAAGATCGAGGAGGGCGACCTCGTCCTCGTCGACGCGGGGTGCGAGGTCCAGGGTTACGCCTCCGACATCACGCGGACTTTCCCTGCCTCGGGGCGTTACACGCCGGAGCAGGAGGCGGTCTACCGCGTCGTTCTCGCGGCCCAGCACGCGGCGATCGCGAAGGTGCGGCCGGGAGGGCGCTTCCAGGACGTCCACGACGCGGCGGTGGAGGTCCTCGTCGACGGCCTCTTCGAGCTGGGCCTCCTCTCCGGGAAGCGGAAGAAGGTCATAGAAAAGGACGGCTTCACCCGCTTCTACATGCACCGGACGTCGCACTGGCTCGGGATGGACGTCCACGACCGGGGCCGCTACCACGACGCGAAGGGGGAGTGGCGGCTGCTGGAGCCCGGTATGGTCCTGACGGTGGAGCCGGGGCTCTACATCCGGCCCGACGAGAAGAAGGTGCCGGCTTCGTTCCTCGGCATCGGCGTGCGGATCGAGGACGACGTCCTCGTGACCGACGGCGAGCCGGACGTCCTGACGCGCGAGGCGCCGAAGGAGATCGAGAGCCTGGAGGCGCTGGTCGGGAG
>JACRCS010000226.1 GCA_016218905.1 Deltaproteobacteria bacterium | reverse complement strand
GCACAAGCCCAGAAACAGAAACCCCTCGGAGATCCGAGGGGTTTCTGCGCCTTGCCACTTTGCCTCAGGGGGAACTTCCGTTTAAAGAGCGACGTTCTGCGTGCAGCGTGCTGCGTTCTGCGTCGAACCCAGGAGGGGTTCGGATCGCGGAGGGCAAGGATGCATGGGAGCGATCAGAACCCAGGAGGGGTTCGGATCGCGGAGGGCAAGGATGCATGGGAGCGATCAGAGCCCCAGGAGGGGTTCGGATCGCGGAGTGCAAGGATGCATGGGAGCACCGGAACAGGTACGCGGGTTCTTCACGCGGAACGCAGAACGTGAAACGCGGAACGCCGAGGAACTGCCTCACGGCAGTTCCAAGGTCGCCAGGATCGGCCAGTGGTCCGACGGTCCTTCCCGGAGGACCCGGGAGCCCAGGAGCTTCCAGCGCGCGTCGGCGAGGATGTAGTCGAGCCGGCATTTCAGGGAAGGGTAGGTCTCGTCGGAGCGTTCGCCGCAGAAGAGGAGGGTCTTGAGCCCCAGGAGGGGCGCGAGCTCGGCGGCTTCGGGGACAGCGTTCAGGTCTCCCAGGACGACGAAGGGGTGCGGCGTGGACCGGATGATGCCGGTCAGGCACTCCACCTGACGGCGGCGCTCGGCCCGGGCGAGACCGCCCCAGGAGGTGAGGTGGGCGACGAAGGCGGTCACCGTCCGGCCGCCCAGGTCCACGTCGCACCGCAGCACCGATCGCGGCTCCCCGAAGCTCGGCAGCGGGTACGCCCGCGCGGCGATGATCCGGCCCCGCGTGAGCACGGCGTTTCCGAACTCGCCGCCGAACTCGCGGAAGGAGGCCCCGAAGCCGAGCTCGAGGCCCGTGAGCCGGGCGAGGTCCCGGGCCTGGTCGCCAAACCTGACCGTCCACCGTCCCCGGTTGACCTCCTCGAGGCCGACGAGGTCCGCACCGGACCGGCGGATAACGGCCGCGACCTGCTCGAGGTGGTCCGGGTGGAAGAGCGCGGCGTGACCCTCGATGTTATAGTCGAGGAGCGTCAGCCGGCCCGGAGCCCCGGCACTTCCCGCTCCGACCCGAAACACGACCGCAGGCTTCCCGCCCGTGGGCTCCGGGCAGGAGCGGTCGAAGCGGTAGACGGCCGCCAGCCGGTACGCGAACGGCGCGAGCAGGACGGCCGCGAGGACGAGCGCAGCCTTATGCCAGCCGCGAACCCGCCGGCGCGGTCTCCCGCCAGCCTCGCGCCTGCCCGTCCTTCCAATGCCCATCGAGCTTCCCCTCGGCACGGGTCCGGAGGAAGCCTACCAGGGACGGGCGGAGTTGCAGGTCAGGGGAAGCGAGTGGGACGAGGCGGAAGAGCGTCATCCCTTGTACGGCAGGGTCTCCAAGCGCAATGCGTCTGACAGAGGCTCGTATTCCGGGTCTTTGTGTACGAGAACCGCTCGGCTTTGAACGGCGTAGGACGCGATGATCGCATCGGCGAGCGAGATGCGATGCTCCGCCTTGAGCCGTGCGGCGGTGAGGACGAGCGTCTCGTCCACCTCCCAGAGGATCGTCGCGCCGAGCTCGCGAAGCAGAGCGTAACGCCGGTGAGCCTCCGCCTCGCCCCGCTCCTGGCGGGTGATATAGGTCGCTTCCAGAAGAACGGGCCACGGCACGAACACCGAATGGCCCGACTCCAGGACCTCTTGGACCCGGTCTGCCCCGGCCTCGTCCTCGATCAGGGTGAGCACGGCAGACGTGTCCAGGAGGTAGCGGTCACCGTCCTCGGTCACGGTCCGCCCTGCGCTCGGCGAGGAGCCGCTCGACGAGGCCCTCTCCTCTTCCGGACCCGCGCAGCGCGCAAAGCGGATCACCGCTTACCGGTACCACGGTGATCGATCGGCCGTCGTCCAGCCACACCAGACGATCACCCTCCCTGATATGGTGCCGCTTCCGAATCGGGGCAGGGATCACCGTCTGGCCGCGTTTGGTCACGGAAGTCTGCAATGTCGGCTCCTCCATCTCGAACATACAAGACGAAATGCCAAAATACAAGACAGAGACCGGCGATTGCGTACCTCCGCTTCGGATTTGCCTCCAGCGCCTGGGAGAGAGGCTCGGGCTCCGGATCCTGCCGATCACGCTGGTTCGCGCCCGGGTCGGCCACGAGCTCGCGGTGCGTGCGGGCAGCGCGCTCAGGTGCTCTTTTCGCTGCCATGACCCGGCTGCGCCTCTCTCAGACAGCGGCCTGCGACGCCCGCTTCCGGCAAGCCGGTTTCCAATCGCTCCCTCCGACGGAGGTTACCAGCCCACAGGGGTTCAGTCCGCCCTTCAGCCCCGCAGCAACCCTCCCGCGCTCCGGAGCTCCGACGCCTCGTCCCGGCGCCGTCCGGAGGGACGGCCTACCGGGGGACGGGAGGAGTTGCAGCCAGAGGGACAGTGCGGCTGGCGCGTCCGTGCCATATGATGTAAGATGTCAGCATTTCACGGTCAGGAGACTGAGTCATGCATCGAACTCAGGTACTTCTCGAAGAGCAGCAGTACCTCGTCCTGCGAAACAGGGCACAGCGGGAAGGCAAGAGCCTTGGGGCACTCATTCGCGACCTGATCGACGCCGGCCTCCGAGCCTCGCAACCGGCCGTCGGGAAGGGGCGGCCAGGCATCGGCTCCTTGAAAGGTATGGTAGAGGACCCCGGCTTCGACGCGAAGGACCACGACGCCGCTCTCTACGGCAAGGACTGAAGGAGCTCGGCGGTGGACCGGTTGTTCGTGGATACCAGCGCGTGGTACGCGTTCCTGAACCGCCACGACCCGAACCATTCCGCCGTCGCCGACGTCCTGGCCGAGTGGGAGGGCCGTCTCCTCCTCACGGATTACGTCTTCGATGAGCTCGTCACCCTGATTCGCGCCCGGGTCGGTCACGAGCTCGCGGTGCGAGCCGGCAGCGCGCTCAGGTCCGGAGACCTCGCCCTGCTCGTAGCCGTCGAGCCTAAGGATATCGAGAACGCCTGGCAGCGGTTCTGCCGCGACTCCGACAAGGCATACAGCTTCACCGACTGCTGCTCCTTCGCCGTCATGACGCGGCTGCGCCTTTCTCAGGCAGCGGCCTGCGACGCCCATTTCCGGCAGGCCGGTTTCCACTCGCTCCCCCCGAGGTAGGCGCCAGCCGCTACCGGTCTGGTTAGCGGCCGAGGTCGTACAGGGCCTGGATCTCCGCCGCGGAAAGCGGCCCATCGTAGATTCGCAGGTCGTCGATCAGGCCGTTGAAGTACCGGCCCACGGCCCGGTGGCGCCCGAGGTACAGAGGCGACTCGTTGTCGACGATCGCGCCTTCGCCTGGGACTTCGCTGACGAGAGCCCCGTCCACGTAAAGGGCGCTGCCTTCCGCGCCCAAGTTGACGGCCATGTGGTGCCACTGTCCGTCGTCTGCTCCGCACCACGCTCCCGGGCCCACGTGGGCCGCGCCGTTACCGTAAAGCCCGCCCACGCACGTTCCTGCATCGTCCGCCTGTAAGGCGTACCCTCCGAAATAGGGGCTTGTGCCGGTCCCGTGCCCCTTGTCCAACAGATCAGCCATGCCGCCTTGTTGGCGGAACTTGAACCAGCAAGAGATCGCAACGGAGTCCGGATTGAGGCGCGGGTTGTAGGGAACCTCGACGTAGCTGTCGGTCCCGTTGAAGTCGAGCGCGTAATTCCCGACTTTTCCGGCCGAGTAGCCGGCGTTCGAAATGGACCCGTGGAGAAGGTTTCCAGATGCGTCCAAGGCCGTGGTGCCGCTCCCCTCTTCGAAGTCCCAGTGTCCGATCAGCCGCGGCAGGAAGTGCTGAACCGTCACCTCCACGCTGTCGTAGATCATGTCGCCGAGATCGACCTTCCCGTTCATGACCAGATCCACCCCGAAGTAGAAGACGTACTTGCCCGGAGGAAGAGCCGAGGTGCTCAGCACCTCGGTCAGGGCCAGATCTGCGAGTCCCTTCTGATCGGATGGCTTTAATCCCGGCGCCCAGATCCCATTGTTCAGGTCGTAAGTGAACCACTTGCTCCGTCCCGAGGAAGCGTTCGCCAGCACCCACCAATCCGCTGGCTTACCGCTGTCGCTTCCCGGGTCGAGGGCCGCCGTGACCGACAGTGGTTCCCCCTGCGGCACCGCGACCGGGCCATCCGAGCCGTTCGCCTTGATGTCGGCGACCGGCTGCACCGGTCCGCTATAGGTGGAGTACAAGACCGTCGAATATACGGAAGAACAACCGCCGCTCTCCGGGAAGAGGGCGGCTGTCACCCCCACGCTGTCAACCGGCTCTCCGTCCAGCGCGATCCTCGTAGTCACCGAGACGGAGGCCTGTCCCGTCTGGGAAGTTACGGGAGCTCCCGTTTGAACCTGGTCATCCAGATTCCTGCGGGTCGCCCAGTCCGCGGCATTGATTCCAACGCTCCCGGGAGGCGAGCCCGCAAAGTCATAGCTGACCGTAGCAGTGAAGGTATACGTTTCCCCTACAGTAAGAACGGTTCCGGCGGACGGCTCGATCGTGAGAATCTCTATCGTGCCGCCGGACCAGCATGTCACAGGTGTTACCGCCAGATTGCCGCCTTCAACGTGAACTTGGCTGTAAACCGCTCCATCACCGGCGACAACCATGGGGGACAGTTCCGACGCTGACGCGGCTGCTGCAGGAGACTGCGATACCCAGCAAATGAGGCCAGCCACCAGAAGAATCGAAGATGCCCGATTCATCGCATACTCCCTTGGGTGAGGTGTGAAGGGCGAGCCTCTGACCTATAGCACACAGGTACTCACGGATAGCTCACAGGCCGAGAACAATTTCGCCGGAAGCATCCGGAGGACCCCACGGTGGCTGCTTCGAGACGACGGGGGCTCCGGCGCGAGAAAGCGCCGGGGCCCCGCGGTGCTTACTTCAGAGCGAACGTCGCGCTGATCGTGTGGGCGGCGGTGATGTCGGTGAAGGGGTAGCTGGCGACCGGACCCACAGACGCTCCGTCCACCAAGACGTCCGCGATCTTGTAGCCGGGCTGCGGCGTGACGTAGTACGTCGCGCTCGCTCCCTGGACGTAGTCTCTCGTTCCCGACGGCCCGATCGTCCCGTTAGCGCCCGCCGTCGCCGTGATCGGGTAGGTGATCTGGGTGAAGCTCACGCTGATCGTCTGGTCGGCCTGGACGTTCGTGAAGGTGTAGCTCGGCAGTGCCCCCTTCGACAGGAAGTTCACGAGCACGTTCCTCACCTTGTAGCCCGGGGCCGGCGTGAAGGTGAAGGTCTGGCTCCCGCCCTTGGCGACCGAGGTCGCGCCGGTGGGGCTGATCGACCCGTTCGCCCCGGCGGAAGCGTTGATCGTGTACCCGTTGATGAAGTTCACGGTCAGGGTGTGGTCCGCCGTGACGTTCGAGAAGCTCCAGCTCGTCTGGACTCCCTTGTCGGCGCCGTCCACGATCACCGAGCCCACGCGCCACCCTGCGGCCGGGGTGAAGGTGAAGCTCTTGGTCAAACCCTCCACGACCGTCGTGGTCCCCGGCGTGACGGTGCCGCTGCCGGTGGAGCTTACGGTGATCGTGTAGCTCGGCTTCACCGTGAAGACGGCCTGGATCGTGTGGGAGGCCGTGAGGCTCGGGAAGGTGTAGCTCGTCACCGCACCCGCGGAGACGCCATCGACGAGCACGTCGGTGAGGTTGTAGCCCGGGGCGGGAGTGATGGAGTAGCTCGGGGTCGAGCCGTAGACGTACTCCCTGACTCCGGACGGCCCGATCGTTCCGCCCGTGTTGGCGCTCGCCGTGACCGTGTACGTGAGCTGCGAGAAGCTCACGCTGATCGTCTGGTCCGCCTGGACGTTGCTGAAGGTGTAGTTCGGGAGCGCTCCCTGGGAGAAGAAGTTCACGACGACGTCCTGCACCTTGTAGCCCGTGGCCGGGGTGAAGGTGTACGCCTGCGCGCCTCCCCTCGGCAGCGTCGTGATCCCGTTCGGGGCGATCGTCCCTCCGGCCAAGGCCGACGCAGTGATGTTCAAGGTATCGGGGACGAAGTTCACGACGAGCGTGTGGTTTGCCGTGACGTTCGCGAAGCTCCAGCTCGTCTGGACGCCCCGGTCCAGGCCGTCCACGAGGACCGAACCGACGCGCCACCCCGCAGCCGGGGTGAAGGTGTAGCTCTGGCTCAAGCCTTCCAGGACCGAGGTATCGCCCGGAGGCGTGACGCTGCCGCTCCCCGTCGAGCTCGCCGAGATCGTCCAGCGAGCGTTTTCCGCGAAGACGGCCTGGATCGTATGAGCCGCGGTGATGTTGCTGAAGGTGTAGCTCGCCGGCGCCCCTTGAGAGGCGCCGTCGACGAGGAGGTCGGCGATATGGTGGCCGGGCGCCGGGGTGATCTGGTACTCCACCGTGGAGCCGTAGACGTACTCCCTCGCCCCGCCCGGCCCGATCGTGCCGCCGCCGTTCGAGCTCGCGGTAACCGTGACCATGATTGGCGCGAAACGGACGCTGATCGTCTGGTCCGCCTGGACGTTCTCGAAGATGTAGCTCGCCATCGGCCCTTGCGAGAAGAAGTTGACGACGACGTCGTGGACCTCGTAGCCGGTGTCCGGCGTGAAGGTGTAGGTCTGGGTTCCCCCGGCGGAGACCGTGGTGGCGCCGCTCGGGCTGATGGTGCCTCCCGCCTCAGCGCTCGCCGTGACGATGTAGTTCGTGCCGGAATCCGCTGCGAACGCCGCGGTCACGGTGCAATCGCCGGTGATCGGGCCCGTCGTGTAGGTAATCCCCGAGAGCGTTCCGCCGCAGCCTGTGATCGA
The DNA here is from genome assembly GCA_016218905.1 of Deltaproteobacteria bacterium. The sequence goes on along the minus strand of JACRCS010000226.1, from coordinate 213 downwards.
GGCGACGTGGTAGCCGGCGCTCGGCGTCACCGTGAAGGACGCCGTGGAGTTGTAGGTCACGGTCTGAGCCGTTGCCGGGTTGAGACTGCCACCGGCACCCGCCCACGGGGTGACCGAGTAGGTGTTGACCGCGAACGTCGCGGCTACGGTGCAGGTCGCCGTAATCGGTCCGGTCGTGTATGTGTTTCCTGAAAGGGTACCGCCGCAGCCTGT
>JACRCS010000220.1 GCA_016218905.1 Deltaproteobacteria bacterium | reverse complement strand
TCGCTACGTTCTCACGGCCAAAGGACGCCGAGTCGTGACGGCGATCATCAATACGCAACATGTTCCAGTCACTAAACTTTTGGACCTCGCAGCATGAGAATCTTGATGCAATTTCGGGAAGCTGGAGGTTAGTAGTACAGAACTGCTGAACCCCGATGTGGTCTGCACAAAGGCCGTGGACAACAGGGTGTGCACCGGCATCCTAATCGAACTTTTGCGCGATCTGCGCCATTCCGACTTCTCCGGAAGCATTTTCGCCGTCGTGACGGTGCAGGAAGAGAGAGCATTTACTGGATCATGGTATGTCGCGGACCGCGTGAAACCGGACTACGCGGTCGTCCTCGACACCATACCCGCAGCGGACACGCCTGGAAGCAACCCGGAGTTCGAGCACCCGGTGTGGCTTGGGAAGGGTCCCGCCTGTCCCGTCTCGTACGGAGGCGGCGGTATTCAGTACACCTACTTCCACATCCATCCCAAACTCCGTCTTCTTATTGAGGAATGCGCTGCGCGCGAGAACGTGAACGTCCAGTACCTTACGGCGCTGGGAAGCTATGGAACTGACGCATCAATGATCACAAGAAGCAATAATGGAACGCCAACTGCTACGCTAACCGTCCCGAGAAGGTACGCTCATTCACCCTATGAGGTTGTTCATCTAGGGGACGCGGTAGGGCTGTTCAAGATCCTCAAGCAGATCGTGCTGAGCAATGGATCAACCAGCCTCGATTTCATAGACTGACCCAGGCGGTCGATCCCGATGGGACCCAGCTTCTTGCGAATGACCGGGCGAGAGGGAGGCCCACGATGAACTTATATCAGCTCTTCGCCGAGACGGCCCAAAAGCGGACCGATAAACCAGCGATCGTTTTCGAGGAAGAAGCGATTACCTTTGCGCAGCTCCCGCAGCGGGTCGCAAGGTACGCCGCCTCGCTCGCCCGCCTGGGAGTAACGCCAGGCGACCGGGTAGCGATCCAACTCGGGAAGTGCAAGGAGTTCGTCTTCCTGCACTTGGCAAACCTCTCGCTTGGCGGGGTCACGCTGCCCTTGAATTCGGACTACAAGCCGGAGGAGGTCCAGTACTTTCTCTCGGATTCTGGGGCAGCGCTCTTCGTCACCGACCAGAACCGTTACCTCAATCATAGGCCCGCTCTGGATGCTTTGAACGTCAAGAGCGCCATCGTAGATGGATCTTCACGAGAGGCAGTGCTCGGCCTCCCAGAGGTGCGGCCGGCGGCGGAGCGTGGATTCTCTGACGTTTACCCGAGACACGACGATGACCTCGCGCTGATCTGCTACACGTCTGGCACCACCGGCCGCTCCAAGGGAGCGATGATCACCCACGGGAATCTCATCTCCAACATGCTCGACCTGCAAGAGGTCTGGCGTTGGAACGACCGGGACGTGCTCCTCCACGTACTCCCCCTGTTTCACATCCACGGCCTGGTCGTAGCCCTGCATGGAAGCCTAAACGCCGGCTCAACTTCCGTGATCCACGAGAGGTTCGACCCCGCTCGCACCTGGCGGGCCCTCGAGCGAGGGCGCTGTACGCTGCTCATGGGGGTCCCCACCATGTATCAGCGGCTCGTGGCCTATTGGAAGAAGATGGAGCCGAGGCCGGACCTCTCCGCGATCCGACTCTTCATCTCAGGTTCGGCACCTCTTTCGACGGAACTCTTTCATAGGTTTGAGAGCGCCACCGGCTTTCGCATCCTTGAACGCTACGGGATGACCGAGACGGGAATGATCGCTTCGAACCCCTATGAGCCAGAAGGAGCGCGAAAGCCGGGGAGCGTCGGCTTTGCCCTTCCCAGAGTGCGCATGCGCATTGCCGGTTCCGACGGCACAGAGGCGAAGCCCGGAGACGTCGGAGAAGTCCAGCTTCAAGGCCCGAACGTATGTCGCGGTTACTGGGGCATGCCAGAAAAGACCCGCGAGGCGTTCACGGACGGCTGGTTCCGCACGGGCGACCTCGGCTACCAGGATCCGGCGGATGGGATGCGCCTCTACCTCGTCGGACGAGGGAAAGAACTGATCATCTCGGGCGGCTACAACGTCTACCCGAAGGAGATCGAAGCCGTGCTCGACGCGCATCCTGCTGTGCTCGAGTCCGCAGTGCTCGGGGTTCCCGATCAGGACCTCGGCGAACAAGTCGTCGCGTTCGTCGTCCCCCGGAGCGGCCATGAGCTGCCGTCGGGTAATGCTCTGATCGCTCACTGCAAGGCGAAGTTGGCCGGCTACAAGTGCCCGAAGAAGGTCCTCACGATCGAGGAACTCCCGCGGAACACCATGGGCAAGATCCAGAAAGACGTCCTCGCTGGGGCGGTACTGTAGGCCGGCAGCCGCTTTACTGTGGAGGAGATCTCTTGGCGAACGTGAGCTCCCGGATCGTCCTCGGCTCAGACCTGAACCACCACGGGACCCTTTTCGCAGGGCAGATGGCCAAGTGGGTGGTCGAGGCTTGCCTCATCGAAGTTGTAAGGCTTCACGGGCGGGCGGATGATCTCGTCTGCGTGAACATCCAGGAGCTCACGTTTCAACGTTCGGTCGCCAACGGAGTGATCGTCACGATCGACACCTTTGTGGAGCGCCTAGGAGAAACGAGCCTCACGATCGGCGCACGCGCCTTCGGCGGTTCCTCGTCTGCCCTAGTGTTGGAAACCGCGATCACTTTCTAACGCTGGATGCGCAGGGCCGGCCTGTCGCTCACGGCCTCGCCGCCTGACCGCGAACGGGGACAAGACAGGAAGGGCATGGCAAACATCCCCTGCAACGGGAGCGGGCCGGGCAGGCTCAGCTTCGGCGGGGGAGGGGTAGACGTGGGCTTCGCCGGCAGGACGAAGTCGCCCTTTTCGAAGTCGTAGCGGTCGAGGAGGTACTGCTCCGTGAGCTCGGGCACGCCCGCCTGGACCAGCTTCGCCGCCGTTCGGCGTATGAATCGTGACGCGCTAACAACCGCACGGGACCCTAGGGCGTGCCCTTGCCGAACTCGGGGTGGTAGGGGCCTGCCGGCAGGCCCTGATCCGGCGCCGCGAACGCCTGGGCGTTGGCCTGGCGAGCCAGGGGCAGGTAGTTCGGGGCCGCCTTGGTGATGGCGGCACTGATCGCCATGGCGACCAGTGCCCCAAGGCCGCCGCCTGAGTTGTTGCTCTGGGGGGTGTAGACCATCCTGGTCTTCGCGTCCCAAATGCTTGCGCCGGTCTTGCAATCCTTGATGTCGTAATCGACGGCCACCGTCACGGTCGTGTTGATGACGTAGTACTTGGCGTCCCACTGCTCAATAGTCGCGTAGAGGACGGAGTCGGCGCCGAAGAGGTTGCAGAGCTTTCCCGTGTCCGCGCCGTGCACGAGCGACGCATCCGCCAGGCCGTCGTCTTCCAGGAGATGCTTGACCACGTCGACCGGGAAGACGTAGTAGCCGCGCTCGGCCATCGGGACCGTGAGGGTGGAGAGAAAGTAGTCCGAAGCGGCGACGTCGACGCTCTTGTTGACGACCGGGATCACGAGGATCGACTTCGGGTTCGCGGCCCGGAAAGCCGTGTAGTCCTTCTTCGGCGGCGCCGTCGCGCAGCCTGCGGCCGCGAGGGCGGCGACGAGCAGGAGGACCCGGAAGGCGGCTCTCGATTTCATTTCGTTGCTCCTCCCGCGCTCTCCGCAGCGGCTGTCGCGGTCGCGGCGGGCGGCGCGTTGCCCCCTCGGTCGACGTTGCGCCTCAGCTTGTCCATCAGGACAGCCGACTCGGGCCAGGTAGCCTTCTCCTTGTCGAAGCAGGGGATCGCCTCCGCCCCCCGTCCGCTCTGGAAGAGGAGGTAACCGTAGTGGGCATAGAGGCCGGGAGGCATCTTGCGGCCTTCGGCCTCGTTCTTCTCGATGATGCTCTTCGTGGCCTCCAGCTGTTCCTCGAGCTGCGCCGGGTTCTTGTAATGCGCGTAGAGGCACTCGTCGTACTTGCCCCAGGAGTAGAGCGTGTTGGGCGCCGCGCACCCGGCAGCGGCCAGGGCGCCGAGACCGAGCAGAACGAACCAGGATCTCCGCTTCATCAGTGCACCGTGAGCGTCTTGAGTTCGCTTTCGACGTAGACCGTTCTCTCGAGAAGCACGGCCCCTTCCCGGGTCTTCAGCAGCACGACGTGGGTACCGGGTTCGACGACCAGCACCTTCGGCTGGCCGTCGTACGCCGATGCTTCGCCGATCTGACGCCCGTCGAGAAAGAGCACGGAGCCCTGCGGAGCGTCCGGGAAGGCGAGGCTCGGACGGGTATCGGGTGTTCGCACGACGGTCGAGGGCATGGCGCATGCCGTGAGCCCCAGGAGCAGGCCGAAGATGGCGAGTGATCTCATGCAGGCCTCCTTCACTTGGACTCGGCGACGAAGAGCTTCGGTGAGAGCGGTTTCGGAACGCTCCCGGAGGTCACTTCACAGACCGCGCCTTCGTCGGTCTCGGATTCTCCAAAGAACCCGACGACCTTCAGCGTCGCGACCTGTCTCGCGGGCAGGGTGATGTTGAAGCCGGTCTGCCCACTCTTCACGGTCTCACCGGCTTCCGAGACGGCGAGCACATCGCCTTCCTTCAGCCCCTGCCGCTTGCCGCCGCTGATGAAGGCCTGGTTCCCCTGCACCTCCAACACGTCCGTCTTCCACTTGCGACTACCGAGCTGACCTACGAGCCGGTCGATGACGTCAGAGATGGCAGCGCCGATGGCCCGGTCGTTCAAGGTCGCGTCGTACTCCGCCCGGCTCCCGTAGCCCGCGATCTCACCTGCTTCCGTGCTCGCTTCCCCTGCGCCCATGGCGGAAAAGTAGGCGTGGCCGGTCTTGGCGTCCACCAGGCGGATATCCACCTTGGCCTTCGCGGTCTGGACCTTCGTGCTGCTCAGAAAACCGACCTTGCCGGTAACCGAGCGGCCAAACTCCGTCACCGAGCCGACGATGAGAGTGTCTGCGCCCACGAGCGTGCCGGCACCGGCGATCTCCTGCTCCTTCCTCACCTTGCTCAGGTCCGAACGTTCGAGAACGACGAACTGGCCGGACTGGATCAGGCGGGACGTGAGCATGTCGGAGGCTTGCTTGCCGATCCGGTCGAGATCGGCGTCGCTCAAGAGCGAGCGGCCATAGTTGGTCTCGTTCGTGAAACGAGCCACGGCGACCTTGATCTTGTACCGTTTGGCCGTGGGAACCTGCGCCTGCTGCTGGTTTCGCACCTGCTCGGCCCTGGACACCGGGCCGGTGACCGGCTCGGGTGGCGTGGAAACCGTCGCACACCCGGCGGCGAGCAGCACGGCGGCCATGGCGGTGGTCATCTTTGCGGACACGCTACATCCCTCCGTAAGCGGGTTGAAGGCTAGAACCGGTAGCCGAGGTTCCCCGTCACGCTGATCCCATCGAGCCGGGTGTCCCCGCCGAAAGTCTCAGCCGTGAGGAGCACGTACCTGCCCTCGAGACCGAGGAACACGTGCCTGCTGAGACTGAAGGTTCCTCCCACGCCCGCGTGTGCCCCCACCCGCGTCTGTTCGTCCGAATCGCCCGGTACCTCGTCCCGAAGGAAGTAGATGCCGAAGCCGAGCTCGGCGAACCCTTCCCACTGGGCGAAGGGGGCGACGCCCTTGAGAGTGAAGAGGAGCGAGGTCGCCTCGAAGCTTCTCCTCGCTCCCGAGGACTCTCCGCGGGTCTCGAAGTGACCCACGCCACCCTCCAGGGCGAAGCCCGGGGTCACGTAGCGCCCCACGGACAACTCCCCGGCGAAGCCGGCGTCGAAACCCTCGAGATCGCTCGCCACCGGGAAGAAGCCGCCCGCTTTTGCGGCGACGTAGTTGGGGGGAGGGGGTTTTGCCGCTGAGGGGGTGGGGAAGCAGAGGCAGGAAGTGGCGAGCAGCAGAAGACCCGCGAGCAACCGTTTCATCGTCCCCCTCGTCGGCATGTGCGCTCTGCGCCCGACCGAGACTCCTAGCCGTCGAACCTCGGGGCGGTGGAGCGCGCGATCACAGTAAGCGATCTTACTAACGAATTATTAATACATCCTGCCGCGGGGTGCAGTCAAGAGAGTCGGCTGCAACCCGGCGGATTTCGGCTTCAGCGCCGGGGGCGCACTCGAAGCCCTTCGGGCGGTGTCTGTCCTGAAGCGTTGGCGAAGCTCGGGGTGTACGAAAGAGCAGTTTCTTGATTCAGCTCAAAGATCCACTACCCTCCGGCAGGCTATCTTCCGCGTCATCCAACCGCCCTTTCACGCGTAGGAGGAATCGACGATGTTCTGCAACCAGTGTGAACAGACCGCCCAGGGTACCGCCTGCACCAAGTTCGGCGTCTGCGCCAAGACGCCCGAAGTCTCCGCGATCCAGGATCTGCTGACCTACGCCGTCCGCGGCCTCTCCGGCGTCGCCGTCGAGGCTCGGAAGAGCGGCATCACGCTGGCGCGCGCGAACCGCCTCACGGCCGAGTCTCTCTTTGCCACCCTCACGAACGTCAACTTCGACGGGGAGCGGCTGGCCGCACTGATTCGCGAGGTCGTCTCGGCCCGTGAGGAGCTCAGGGCAAAGGCCGAGGCCGCCGGCGGTCGAGTCCGGGTGTCGGATCCCGCCGCGTCCTTCACTCCCGCGGCCGACGTCGCCGGGCTCGCCGGGCAGGGCGAAGAGACCCGGCTCCCCATCGACTGGGACGCCGCCCCCGAAATCCAGAGCCTCCAGGAGATCTCCGTCTACGGGCTGCGGGGAGTTTCCGCCTACGCGTACCACGCCGCGGGCCTCGGACAGGAGGACGACGCCGTCTACGCCGCGATCCACGCGACCATGGCCGCCATCGCGGACCGGAGCCTGGGGCTCAACGAGTGGATCGGTCTGACGTTGAAGGTGGGCGAGGCGAACCTCCGCGCGATGGAGCTCCTCGACGCCGCTAACACCGGGCGCTACGGCCACCCCGTCCCGACCTCGGTCCCGCTCGGCCATCGGGCCGGCAAGGCCCTCCTCGTCTCCGGCCACGACCTCAAGGACCTCGAAGAGGTGCTCAAGCAGACCGACGGCACCGGGATCTCCGTCTACACCCACGGCGAGATGCTCCCGACCCACGCGTATCCCGAGCTCAAGAAGTATCGGCACTTCTACGGCCACTACGGCACGGGCTGGCAGAACCAGAAGAAGGAGTTCGCCGCCTTCCCCGGCGCCATCCTGATGACGACCAACTGCCTGATGGAGCCGCAGCAGAGCTACAAGGAGAACCTCTTCACCACAGGACCGGTCGGGTTCTCGGGCGTGCCGCACCTCGCCCACGGCGACTTCGGCCCGGCCGTCCGGAAGGCCCTGGAGCTGCCCGGCTTCGCCTCCGCCGAGGAGAAGGGGAGCGTGATGGTGGGCTTTGCCCGCAACACCGTGCTGGGCGTCGCCGACAAGGTGATCGAGGGCGTCAAGAGCGGGGCCATCAAGCACTTCTTCCTGGTGGGCGGCTGCGACGGGGCGAAGTCCGGCCGGAACTACTACACCGAGTTCGTCGAGAAGACTCCGAAGGACACGGTCGTGCTGACGCTCGCCTGCGGGAAGTTCCGCTTCTTCGACAAGCAGATCGGAGACATCGGCGGCATCCCGCGGCTCCTCGACGTCGGCCAGTGCAACGACGCCTACTCGGCGATCCAGATCGCGTCCGCGCTCGCCGGCGCCTTCGAGTGCGGCGTCAACGACCTGCCGCTCTCGCTCGTCCTCTCGTGGTACGAGCAGAAGGCCGTGGCGATCCTCCTGACGCTCCTCCACCTCGGGATCAAGGGGATCCGCCTGGGGCCGAGCCTGCCGGCCTTCATCCACCCGAACGTGCTCAACGTGCTCGTCGAGAACTTCGGGATCCGGCCGATCACGACCCCCGACGCGGACCTCGCCGCGATCCTCGGGACCGACACGGAGGCGGCCGCCGCCTAAAAGGAACCAGAGGGAACTGCGCAGAGCGGAGGGAGGGGCCTAGAGGCTCCTCCCTCTCTTCATCAGGCCGCCGTCACATCCAGTAGGGAGTGGACTTGTAGTACGAGTGGACCTCCGCGGCCCAGCGCGCGTCGGCCATGGAAGGCCAGTGGTCCTTGTCGAAGCCGGGCGCCCGCTCGAGCTTCTCCTTCTCCACGTCGAAGATGAACTGCCGGGCGTCCGGGTCGAGGCGCAGGGCCGACCACGGCACGGCGAAGAGCTTGTCGCCGAGGCCGAGGATCCCTCCGAAGGAGAGCACGGCGTAGGCGATCCGCCCGCTTCCCATGTCGACCATGAGCTCTTCGATCTTCCCCAGGCGCTCGCCCCTGGCGTTTACGACCCGATCTCCCACCAGCGTCGTAGCGCCCATCACCTCCGGCCCCGGCCCCGGGCTGCTTGCCATGCGCGCCATCTCGCCACCTCCTGAGGGACGCCTCGGCGCCGCCTCCTCTCGAAAAAGACTCTCACGTAGGGTAACGATCTCCTCCTGCCCCAACACGAGGAGCCCGGGTAAATCCTCGGGCCGATCGGTTCGAAGGCTTTCCCTTTCCGGCCGGAGGCGCCCGCCCCCATAATGTCGCGCTGGACAGGGCGGCGGCGAATGAAGGAGGGACCATGGACGACGCAGGGGTACGGCCTCCCCCGGAGCTCCGCTTCGGAACGAGCGGTCTCCGGGGCCTCGTACGGGAAATGACCGACCGCGAGGTGTACGTGAACGTGCGGGGATGGCTCGGCTACCTGGCCGAAGTCGGGGAGCTCCGGGCGGGTGAGCCCGTCGCCGTGGGGGAAGACCTGCGGGAGACCGACCCCTCCACAGGGCTTTCGAGCAGCCCCCGGATCGGCAGGGCCGTCGCGAAAGCCGTCCGCGACGCCGGTCTGCGACCGCTCCACTGCGGGCGGCTCCCCACCCCCGCGCTCGCCTACTTCGCGGCCCGGGAGCCGATGCCGTGCGTCATGGTCACCGGGAGCCATATTCCGGCGGACCGGAACGGGGTCAAGTTCTACCGGAAGGCGGGGGAGATTCTAAAATCCGAGGAGGGGGCCATCCTGGCGGCCGTGAGGCGCGCCCGGGCCGAGGTCCCGCCCCTCTTCGACCCCGGGGGAGCGTTCCGGGAGGCTCCTCCTCCCGAGCCGGTGAGCGGCGACGCGTTGAGGGCCTACGCCGCGCGCTACCTGGAGCCCTACGCCGGCCTTCGCCCCCTCTCCGGTCTGCGGGTCGTGCTCTTCGAGCACTCGGCCGTGGGGCGAGACCTCCTCGCCGACGTCCTCCGGGGCCTCGGGGCCGAGGTCATCGGCGCGGACCGGAGCGAGGCGTTCGTGCCCGTGGACACCGAAGACGTGAGTGCCGAGGACGAGGCGCGGTTCGCGGCGTACGCTCGCCGCTTCGCGCCCGACGCGATCGTCTCCACCGACGGCGACGGGGACCGCCCCCTCGTCGTGGACGAGCGGGGCCGCTTCCGCCGGGGCGACGTCGTGGGCCTCGCCACCGCCGAGTTCCTCGGCGCCTCGTTCGCGGCGGTGCCCGTCAGCACCAGCGACGCCGTCGATCGCCGCGCGGCGCAGGAGCGCTCCGGCGACGGGACTCCGCTGGAGGTGCGAAAGACCCGCATCGGCTCACCGTACGTGCTCGCGGCCATGCTCGAGGCGAAGGCGAGGGGCCTCGCGGGCGTCGTCGGCTGGGAAGCGAACGGCGGCTTCCTCACCGCCTCGGAGTTCGGGCTGGGCGCCGGGGTGCTGAGGGAGCTTCCGACCCGCGATGCGCTCCTGCCCATCCTCGCCGTCCTCCTCTCGGCCCGCGCGAAGCGGGTGAGCGTCTCCGAGCTCTTCGACAGCTTTCCCCCGCGCGCGACCCGTTCCGGGCTCCTGGACGGCTTCGCCACCGAACGGAGCCGCCGCATCGTCGACGCGCTCTCGCCCGCCGACCCGACGCTCATGGAGGTGGAATACCGGCAAGGGGAGGTTCTCGCGGTCTCGGCCGGCGGGGAGCCCCTACGCCTCGAAGCGGGTGCGGAGGGGGCGGCGTCGCTCCTGAAGGCCCGGGAGCTCCTCTCCCGGTATTTTACGAGGGATCGGGGCTTCGCGCCCGTGTGCCGCGTCAACTACCTCGACGGGGTCAGGATCTTCTTCGCCGACGGCGACATCGCCCACCTGCGCCCCTCCGGCAACGCCCCCCAGCTGCGGATCTACGCCGTGAGCGACACGGAAGAACGAGCCGACCGCATCGTCCGCCTGGCCCTGGAAGAGCCGGACGGGGTCCTGCGGCAGATGGAGAGGGAGATTGGAGAATGAAGAATGGAGAATGGAGAATGGAGAATGGAGAATGAAGAATGAAGAATGAAGAATGAAGAATGTAGAATGTAGAATGAAGGATGAAGAAACAAGAATGACGACGCCCAGGATAGGCTAGTCGCGCGGAGCGCAGGATGGACGTTCGGTGGGCAATGCCCACCCTACGGGCCTGTTGACTGACAACCGATAACTGACAACTGACGACCGTTTTATTGCGCTCCGCGCACTGCGCTCACCGAGACGTCGAACTTGTCTACGCTCTCGGGCGGGGGGGTGAAGATCAGCATGAAGGGGACCTTGTTTCCCGGCGCGATGTCTACGTTCGACAGCGCCTCTCCCACCTGATTCTGGAGGCGCGCCTCGATGGTCTCCCGCGGCAGGGTCGCGAGCTCGCGGTCGTTCAGGACGTTGCCGCAGTA
>JACRCS010000215.1 GCA_016218905.1 Deltaproteobacteria bacterium | reverse complement strand
CCATCGCGCCGAGCACCTTCTGCCCCGCGTACACGTAGTTGGAGTACATCTCGAAGATCTGCTCGATCGTGGCTTCCTTGCCCTTCTGGGCAGGCACCGCGTTGACGAAGTCCCGGGCGGCGGCCTTCGGATCCTTCATGATGTCCTGCATGCCCCTGAGCGTCGCCTTCACGAGCTTTCGGACCAGGTCGGGCCTCTTCCGGATCGTCTCGTCGGACGCCAGGATGGCCTGGGCCATGCTCTTGAAGTACTCGTCCGAGGAGTGGACCTTGAGCTTGGCGCCGGCCTGGTGCGCGGCGATCGTCCAATCGGGCACGGCCGCCATGGCGTCGGCCTTCCCGGCTGCGAAGAGCTGCCACACGCCTGCGGGCCCCGCGGCCTGGATGTCGAGGTCGTTCTTGGTGAGCCCGCTGGTGGCGAGCATGCCGAGGAGCGAGTAGAAGGTCGTGTCCTGATACGCCAACGTCGTGACCACCTTGCCCTTGAGGTCCTTGGGGCTGTTGATCCCTCTTCCATCGTGCCAGACGAGCTGGGTGAGGGACCTCCCGCCGAGGACGGCCACTGCTTTGACCGGGATTCCGTTTGCCCGGGCAATGATCGGCGTGTCGCCGATCGCGCCGCCGATCGGCGCGTTACCGGCGCCCACCTGCTTGGCCACGTCGACCCCGCCCTTCGCCATGACGAAGTTCACGTTGAGGCCCTCCTGCGCGTAGTAGCCGCGCGCCTGGGCGAGGACCCAGGGACCGAAGGCGGCCATCGTGGGAGGGGCCGGCAGCAGATACGTCACCTCTTCGAGGTTCGCGGCGCGAGCCGGTGAGACCGCGAGCAGCGTTGCGACTCCGAGGCCGATCCCTGTCTTGAGGAGGTTTCGTCTGCTCAGCATCGTCTTCTCCTTGGCGTAGTTGTCGCCCGGGTGTCCCGTGCGGTAGTTCGTGCATCGCAACCCGCAGGGCAGGGGCTGAATAGCGGGCAAGGACCTTCCAAACGGGACACTAGATTTCCTCGGCGCTGGCCCGTTCACCGACGTGGAGGAGCTCGGTGAGGTGGGAGATGATCTCGTGGACGAGGGGGGAGCGGCGGCGGACCATCGGGTTGTCCCGGTCCGGCAGGCGGATGCGGATCTCTTCGATGATCGTGCCGGGTCGGTCACTCATGACGAGCACGCGGTCCGACAGGACCACGGACTCGACCAGGTCGTGGGTGATGAGGAGGGCCGTCTTCCCCTCCTGGGCCAGCGTGCGGCCCATGTCCTGCTGGAGCACCATCTTCGTCTGGGCATCGAGAGCGGAAAAGGGCTCGTCCATGAAGAGCACCACGGGGTTCACCGCGAGCGTCCGAGCGAGGGCGGCTCGCTGGCGCATGCCCCCGGAGAGCTGGTGGGGGTAGTGGTTCTCGAAGCCGGACAGGTGACACTTCCGCAGCAGGTCCTGGGCCCGCTCCCGTCTCTCCTTCCCGCCCACGCCTTGAATCTCGAGACCGAGCTCCGCGTTCTGCCGGATGGTCCGCCAGGGCAACAGGAGGTCCTTCTGCAGCATGAACGCTACCTGGCGGTTGGGTCCGTCGACCCTCCGGCCGTCCACCTCGACCTGCCCTTCCGACGGGAGGTAGAGACCGGCACCCATGTTGAGCAACGTCGACTTGCCGCAGCCGCTGGGACCGATCAGGGAGACGACCTCTCCGTCGGCGATCGAGAGCGTGACGTCGCGGACCGCGACCACGTCTGCCTCCCCGCTGCGCCGGCCGCAGAACCGTTTCGAGACGCTGCGAAAGGCAACGCGGAGAGGGGGGCGGCCTTCTCTGCTCAGGTCGTCCGCGTAACCGTCGGACACAGGTCCTTCCTCCCCAGGCGCCCTCGGCGGCCTGCAGCTCGGGTCCCGTTCGACCCCTGCCCCTTCAGGATCCACTTCGGCCTCTACCTCATCGCTCCCCGGCTTGTCGGCGCCTGCGGCCGTCCGAGTGGGGCAACGTTAAAGACGAATAATATTCTTTTTTGGTTGCCTGTCAAGCGCTTTTATCCGGCGTTTGTTTTTGTCGGGGCCTTTCGCGGCGCTCTTCTCGAGGCCGCGTTTCGACGGTGACTTCTCCCGGTTTCCTTACCCCATCCGCTCCCACCGGCAGAAGTAGAAGATACCGCGTGGGGCAGAGATTTTCCTCCCAACATCGCGGGCGCGCGCGTTCCGCTCTCCCGGACGCCTGGAGACGCACGGCCTCCGACAAAAATAAAACAGGAAATCGATCTTGACAGGCGAGCAAATAGCGAATACAGTTCGTTTTTGAAATTTCGGGCTCAGCCTCCTCCCGCGCCCCCCCGGGGCCGGGCCGGCAGTAAGGGAAAGAGTGCATGGCGACCGGCTCTCCGCTGCTCAGGCTCGACGGCGTATCGAAGCGCTTCCACGCGACCCAGGCGCTCGAGTGCGTTTCCCTGGAGCTCTGCCCGGGCGAGGTCCATTCCCTCGTCGGCGAGAACGGCGCGGGAAAATCGACCCTGATCAAGGTCGTCGGCGGCGTCTACGCGCCGGATGCAGGGCAGATCCTGCTCGAGGGCGCTGAAAAGCGTTTCCTGGGCCCCCGTGATGCCCAAGCCTCCGGAATCGTGGTCATCCCTCAGGAGATGCAGCTCGTCCCCGCGGCGACGGTGGCCGAGAACGTGACGCTCGGCGACTGGCCGACCCGGCGGGCCTGGGGCGTCCTTCCGACGGTCGACCGGCGTCGGATGCGGGAACGGGCGGACGAAGCCCTGCGGCGGCTCCGGTTTCGCCGCGGACTCGACGAGCCCGTCCGGGACTTGAGCTTCGCGGAACGCCAGCTCGTGGCCGTGGCCCGGGCGCTGTGCCGGTCCGCCCGCGTCCTGATCCTGGACGAGCCGACCGCGTCGCTGGAGCAGCGGGAGAGCGAACGCCTCTTCGAGATCCTCGCGGGCCTGAAGGCCGAGGGCGTCGGGATCCTCTTCGTCTCGCACCGCCTGGACGAGGTGATGAGGCTGTCCGACCGCTGCACGGTGCTGCGGGACGGTCGCGTCGTCGACGTCAGCCGGCGCGGCGAGATCCAGAAGGACCGGCTGATGCGGCTCATGGCGGGACGCGATCTCGAGGAGCTCCACCGGCCGCACACCAGACGGCTCGGAGAACCCCTGCTGGAGACGCGACCCGGCGAGGCACGCGCCGGCGGGCGCCAGGGGGAGGAAGACGCCCTGCCGGACGGAGCGTCGGGGGTCCACCTGCGCAGAGGAGAGATCGTCGGGCTGGCGGGTCTCCTCGGTGCCGGCACCAGCACCTGTCTGCGGGAGATCTTCGGGGCGGGAGCCGAAGCGGGTGCCCTCACCCTCCGGGGAGCGGCGACGCTCCTGCGGAGTCCTTCTGACGCCATCCGGGCCGGAGTCGCCCTGATCGCCGGAGACCGCCGCCAGGGACTCGTGCCGGGGTTCAGCATCCGCGACAACATCGTCCTGCCGCACCTCGACCGGTTCCAACGCAGGTGCTGCCTGGATCCGCTGGCGATGGACCGCCTGGTGGCGGACCTGATCGAGACGCTCGACATCCGGCCGGCAGATCCCGGCCGCCCGGTTCGCGAGCTCTCCGGGGGCAATCAGCAGAAGGTCCTGTTCGCGCGCTGGCTGGTCGGGAAGGTCGACGTCCTTCTGCTCGACGAGCCCACCCAGGGGATCGACGTCGGCGCGAAGGCTCGGGTCCACCGGTTGATGAGGCAGTTTGTCGAGGAGGGCGGGGGCATCCTCTTCGCGTCCTCCGAGACGGAGGAGGTGATCGCCATGAGCGACAGCGTGCTCGCCATGGCCAGGGGGCGAATCATCGGTCGGCTGTCCCGAGCGGAGAACCGGTACAGCGAGGGCTCTCTGCGGGCCATTCTCGGAGGTTGACGATGTCCGACGCGGGCGACGCGGTGTTCCCGTGTGAGAACGCCGCAGGCGAGAAAGAAGCGACGCACACCTTCCGGAGATCCCGCTCGGCGTTTCTCCTCGACCAGATTCCCCTGGTCGCGCTGGCGGTCCTGTGCCTCGCGACGACGCTCCTCTCGAATCGTTTTCTGTCGCCCGCCAACATCACGAACATCCTCGTCCAGTCCTCGGTGATGTCCGTCGTGGCCATGGGGATGACGTACGTGATCACGGTCGGGGGGTTCGACCTCTCCGTGGGTTCCAGCGTCGCCCTCTCGGGCTGCGTAGCCGCCTGGGTCGCGCTCCAGACCAACGTCGTCTTCGGGGTGGTCCTGGGGGTGCTCTCCGGCGCGCTCGTGGGGCTCGTCAACGGGATCGTCGTCACGCGGCTGAGGGTGAGCCCGTTCATCACCACCCTCGGGACCATGGCCGTCGTTCGGGGAGCCGCCCTCCTCCTGACGGACGGCCGGCCGGTGGTGGGCGACGCCGGGCTCCCCGACGCCTTCCTCGCGCTCGGCCGTGGGAGCCTCTTCGGCGTGTCGTACCTGATCTGGGTTCCCGTGGCCCTCTTCGTCGTCTTCTCCTGGGTGCTCCACAAGACGGCTTACGGCCAGCGAATCTTTGCCACCGGAGGAAACCCCCAGGCGGCCTTCCTATGCGGCATCGGGATCGCCAGGATCGTCGCTTCCGCCTATGTCTGGTGCGGGGCACTGGCCGGAGTGGCCGGAGTGATGCTGGCCTCGCGCCTCCAATCGGGGCAGCCCACCGCGGGCGAGTTCTACGAGCTCACGGCGATCGCCGCGGTCGTGCTCGGGGGCGCATCCCTCCACGGGGGCGAAGGCAAGCTCTACAAGAGCATGATCGGCGTTCTGATCATGGTCGTGCTCGGAAATGCTCTGAACCTGCTGAACGTCCACTCCTATTGGCAACGAGTCGTCATCGGCGCCGTGATCATCCTGGCCGCAGCCGGAGGACAGCTCCGGTCGCGCAAGTGAGTCTTCAACACGCAGGCAGAAGGAGAAGACACGTGAAAAGGCTCATAGCGGTTCTCTTCTGTGGGATTGCCTTGCTCGGGGCCGCTTCCCCGGCGCGGGCCGCCGACGTCGTCCTGGGGGTGTCGCTCTCGTCGGACACCAACCCCTTCTACATCGCCATGCGGAAGGGCATCGAGACGCGGGCCCAGGAGCTCGGGTGGAAAGTCCGGGTGGTCTCCGCCAATGAGGACGTCAACGCTCAGGTGAACGGGGTCCAGGACCTGGTCGCCCAGCGGGTCACGGGGATTCTCATCTCGCCCATCGACGCCGTCGCCACGGCGGCGGCCTACGAAGCCGCGCACAAGGCGGGCATCCCGATCATCTCCATCGCCCGCGGCGCGAAGTCGCCGTACCAGACCCTGTTCGTCGCCATGGACGAGGTGCAGATCGGCAGGGACATCGCGGCGTGGATCGCCGAAAAGGCGGGCAAGCGGGGCAAGGTCGCGATGATCGCCGGCCCGGCCGGGGCGAGCGTCTTCGAGGATCTGTCGCGGGGCTTCGAGGAGGAGATGAAGAAGCACCCGGCCATGCCCATCGTCTACAAGCGCAACGCCAGCCTGACGCGCGAGGAGGGGCTGCGGCACGCCGAGGACATCTTCGTCGCGCATCCGGATGTCCGCGCGATCTACGCGGGCAACGACGAGCTCGCCCTCGGGGCGGCTCAGGCAGCCACCACGGGCAAGAAGGCAGGCGTCCTCATCACCGGCCTGAACGGCGTCCCTCCCGCGCTGAAGGCCGTCTCCACCGGGGAGGTCGCCTTGACGGTGCAGCTCAATCCCCTCGCCTGGGGGAACCTGGGCGTCGACACCATGGCCCGGTATCTGAAAGGTGAACGGCCCAAGGAAAGAGTCTTCATCAAGCACATTCTCGTCGACAAAGCCAACGTGGCTCAGTTCTTGCCGAAGAAATAAGTACGTAGAAAGGAGTTGGCTCTAGGGATAGCGGACGGCTCCCCAGGCATGGGCAGCCGAACAGGATGGGTCTACCCTCGGAATTCGGTTCTTCGTTGTCGGTTCTCAGTTCTCGGTTTGAACCGATAACCCATAACCGATAACCGATAACTGACAACTACACGGAGCTTGCGATGGGAACGAACAAGAGTTGGGTCGTCGGTACCGATATCGGCGGGACGTTCACCGATATCATCGGTATCAACCTCGAGACGGGAGAGCAGCGCATCGCCAAGGTCTCGTCCACGCCGCCGACGTACTTCGACGGGGTCATCAACGGCCTGAAGCGGGCCGGGATCTCGGGCGACGAGGTCATGTCCTTCCGGCACGGGGCGACCGTCTCCACCAACGCGATCCTGGAGCGGAAGGGGGTAAAGACCGCCCTCATCACGACGGAGGGGTTCCGCGACGTGCTGGGCGGAGGCCGCGCCGAGCGCATCTCCGCCTTCGAGCTGGACTGGGACCCGCCGGAGCTGATCGTCCCCCGGCGAAACGTGTTGGGCGTGCGGGAGCGCACCAGCCCGTACGGCGAGGTGCTCGTGCCCCTCAACGAGGACGACGTGCGGGTGGCCGCGCGGAAGTGCCGCAAGCGCGGGATCGAGTCCATCGCGGTCGTGTACATCGACTCGTTCATGAACCCGGTGCACGAGACGAGGACCCGCGAAATCCTCCAGGAGGAGCTCCCGGGGATGGACGTGACGGTGTCCCACGAGGTGTTGCCGCAGATGCTGGAGTTCGAGCGCACCTGCACGACGGTCCTCAACGCGTACATCTCGCCCATCCTGAAGACCTACCTCGCGGGTCTCAGCCAGCGGCTGAAGAACGACTGGAACTACACGGGCCCCATCCTCGTTACGACGAGCGGCGGGGGCGTGATCGGCGTCGACGAGGCGGCCCGGTTTCCGGCCAGGACGTTCCACTCTTCGCCGGTCTCCGGGGCGGTCGGCATGGCGGGGTACGTCGGCTCCCTGGCCGGCTTCGACAACGTCATCGCCTTCGAGACGGGCGGAACGACCAACAACGTCTCCATGATCTACAAGGGACAGCCGGCGATCACCCACGAGTGGAAGATCCTCTGGAACGTCCCGTGCTGCCTGCCTTCGGTGGACACGGTGTACATCGGGGCCGGCGGCGGGAGCATCGGCTGGGTCGACAAGGGGCAGATCCTGAACGTCGGCCCCCAGATCCTGGGCGCCGTCCCCGGGCACGCGTGGTACGGCGCCGGGGGTGACGAGGCCACGAACACGGACTGCCAGATCGTGCTGGGGCGGATCAACCCCGACTACTTCCTGGGCGGGGAGATGACCGTCGACGGCAGCCTCTCCCACAAGGCCCTCAAGGAGAAGATCGGCGAGCGGTACGGTTGGGACGCTCCCACGGCGGCCGCGAACATGTACATGGTCGCCATGACGAACCTCATGATGGCGATGCGCATCCAGACCGTGGCCCGCGGCTGGGACCCCCGCGACTTTGCCATCGTCCCCTACGGCGGCGGCGGCGCCATGTACGCGTGCGATCTCGCTCGGGAGATCGGCTCCAGCACGGTCGTCGTGCCGCCGCTCCCCGGGTATGCGTCGGCCTTCGGAGCGATCCGCGTCGACATGAAGCAGGAGTTCACCTTCCCGGTGCAGAAGACGGAGGAGGAGCTCGACTTCGACCGGCTCAACGCCGATTTCGAGCAGCTGGTGCAGAGGGCGGTCGAGACGCTGAAGGCGGACGACATCCGGGAGGACCTGATCACCATCCAGCGCTTCGCCGACGTGAAGTACTTCAGCCAGAGCAAGTTCTTCACGGTCGAGGTCCCCCCAGGCCCGATTCAGGAGCTCAAGGAGATCACCGAGCGCTTCATGGCGGCCATGAAGACCGCTTACGGCTACAACCTGCCCCCCGGCTACGCGCCGGTGGAGATCGTCAATCTCCGAATCGTGGCGCGCGGAGTGCTCCCCAAACCCGACCTGCCGAAGGTGCACCGGACCACCCCGCTCGCCGACGCGCGCAAACCGTCGCGACAGGTCTGGTTCAAGGACGCCGGCTTCGTCGAGACCTCGATCTATCAGCGGGATCTGCTCCCGGTCGGCGCGGCCTTCGACGGGCCCGCGATCGTCGAGCAGGGCGACACGACGACCGTGATGCCGCCCCGAACCTCTTGCAGAGTGGACGAGTACGGCAATCTCGTCATCACGGTGGAAAGGTAGGTGCCATGATGTCAGCCGAAAAGAAGGCGGGCTTCGCCGGCGTCAAGGAGTCGCTGAGCGAGATCAAAGACTTGAAGATGGACCTCATCACCTTCGAGGTCATGCGGAACGCCTTCGTGGCGGCCTGCTACGAAGCCTCGACCACGATCGAGCGCATCGCCTATCACCCCGTGATCGGGATGGGGCGCGACCGGTCGAACGCGATCCTCACGCCGGACGCCCGGCTGGTGGCCCACGGCCACACGGACGCCGCGGCCCACTACGCCTCCTTCGAGCCGTCGGTACAGGAACTCCTGAAGGAGATCCCCAAGGAGAAGATGAAAGAGGGGGACACCTACCTCTTCAGCGATCCCTACCGCACGGGCTCCCACGTGAACGACACCCGGATGATCCGGCCGATCTTCTTCCAGGGGGAGATCGTGGCCTTCGCCTGCACGGTCATCCATTGGGCCGACATGGGCGGGCCCATGCCCGGCACCTTCAACCCGGAGGCCACGACCTGCTACGCCGAGGGTATGCGGATCCCTCCCATCCGGCTCTTCAAGCAAGACGAGCTCGACGAGGAGCTCTTCGGCCTCATCGCCATCAACATCCGGGGCGCCGTCGAACGGCGGGCCGACCTCCAGGCGCAGTTCGAGGCCTCCCGCCTGATCGACCGCAGAGTGCGGGAGCTCTGTGAGCGCTACGGCGTCGAGACGCTGCACCTCGCCTTCGAGGAGCAGTTCAACTACACCGAGCGGCTCATGCTCGCCGAGCTCGCGGCGCTCCCCGACGGGAGCTGGGAGTTCGAAGACTTCGGCGACCAGGACGTCATGAGCCCGGGCAAGCCTCCCATCCGCGTCCACTGCAAGCTGACGAAGAAGGGCACCCAGCTCACCTTCGACTGGTCGGACTCCGATCCTCAGCCGTCGGCTTCCTGGGGCGGCACCCGCGCGACCCTCATCGGCGGGAACCTGCTCGGCTTCATGATCTGCTTCCCGCAGCTCTTTCCCCTGAACCACGGGATCGTCCGAAACCTCGAGATCATCTCGAAACCGGGCACGTGCGTGGACGTCCAGTTCCCCGCGCCGACCACGGGCTACTGCTCGGGCGCCTTTGACAAGGTGGAGGCGGTCACGATCGCCTGCCTCGCGGGGCCCCTCTCCACCGTCCAGCCGTGGCGCGTCTACCCTGCGGCGGTAAGCCTCACGAACCTCTGCATGGGCGGGTACAACCCGCGGACGAAGAAGCCCTTCGTGCAGTACACCTACGCGGTCGGAGGCGAGAACGCGCGCACCTTCAAGGACGGCAAGTCCCTGATCTTCATGCGCTTCTGCAATGCGAGGACGATCCCCCAGGAGCTCGAGGAGCGGTGGTTCCCCATCGTCTTCACGAAGTACGAGGCGCGGCCCGACAGCTGCGGCCACGGGATGCGCCGGGGAGGTTTCGCCCTGGTCCGGGAGCTCGAGGTCCTCACCGACGTGACCATGACGATCCACGGCGACCGGGAGAAGTTCGCGCCCTTCGGCTTGAGCGGAGGGCTCAACGCCGGCGGCTCCATGCTGATCATCAACAAGGGGACCGACCAGGAATTCAACGCGGGCATGTACGCCACCGGCGTCAAGCTCAAGAAGGGGGACAAGATCTACTACTCGTCGAGCGGTGGGGGCGGCTTCGGCGACCCCCTGGAGCGCGACCCGAAGCTCGTCCTGGACGACGTCATCGACGAGTGGTTGACGATTGACGCGGCCAGGAAGTTCTACGGCGTGGCGATCGAAGAGATCGACGCCGAGGCGTGCGACTACCGGATCGACGAGGAGGAGACCCGCCGGCTCCGGGCGCAGTTGAGGGAGAAGGGGCCGGAGGTCGGACTCGGTCCCCATCAACTCAACGTGGCCGGCTCCCGCATCAAGCCCGCCTGGATCCCGACGGAAGAAGAGGTCGCACCGCACATCACCATTTCCCGGCCCGCGGGCTGGTAGGACTGGTTTTATTGGTTTGATTTGTTTCGTTGGTTCAATGGTTGGAACCAATAAGACCAATAGAACGAACAAGACCAATGGAACGGGTTGTAGGACTGGTTTTATTGGTTTGATTTGTTTCGTTGGTTCAATGGTTGGAACCAATAAGACCAATAGAACGAACAAGACCAATGGAACGGGTTGTAGGACTGGTTTTATTGGTTTGATTTGTTTCGTTGGTTCAATG
>JACRCS010000213.1 GCA_016218905.1 Deltaproteobacteria bacterium | reverse complement strand
TTCCCCCCGGAAGATCTTTCCGCGCTCGATCCCCCGCGCCATCACGTGGTGAAGGGTGCCGGGGCGTCCAGTCGGGCTTGTCGAGGCATGGCGGCAACCTACCATGTCGCATCCGCAGGCGCAACGCTCGTTTGCACTTACGTCCCCAAAGCCTTACCCCAAAGCCTTACCCCAAAACCTTACCGCAAAGCCTTACCCGTCCCCGAAGCCTTACCGATGCGCAGGTGTTTTTGCTGCCCTTCCCTTTCCTATTGCACGAGCAAGTTAATGCGTGTACTAATGAGGGTCATGCGTTTCCTCCTGGCTCTTCTCCTCTGCCTTCACGTCACCGCCAGCCCGGCCCTGGCCGGGATCATGGGTGGCGGCTGCGCGGATGAGAAGACCTCCGCCTCGAAGGGTGCCTGTGCTCCCGGGTGCCCCGACGAAGGCGGCGGAGCGCCCTGTTCCGACTCCTGCCAGGACTGTGTCTGCTGCCCTGCCATCGCTCTCCTGCAGACCGTGCCCGCGGTCACGTCCCTCTCTCCCCCTTGTTCACGCCCCCTCCCCCATACGGCTGCGGAACTTCCGCACCGGCCAGCATCCGACGTCTTCCATCCCCCCAGAGTCTCCTAGTCCCTCTCCCTTCGTTGTCCCTGGAAAATCGGTCGAGATTCGCGCCCTGAAGTCCCCATGATCCGATGGGTTCGCGTGCGGCGCGCGTTAGACCTCCACAGCTGACTTCACCGCATTCCCAAGCCATCTCCAACAGAGATGGAAAGGAGGAGCATGCGTTTCTTCGTGCTAGTCATGGCGGCCGCCTCGGCCTCTCTGGGCGTCTCGCTCGCCTCGGCGGACGCGCCTGAGTCCGTAACGTTGGACCTCGCGCGGGTCATCGAGTTGGCTTCCGAACGTTCTCCGTCCATGCAACTCGCTCGTGCCCAGGTCGCAGAGGCCGAGGCGAGGCTTGCGGGCGCGGATGTCCGAGCGCTCGAGAACCCGACGGTCGGAGCGGCGCTCGGCCCCCGCATCGGTCCGAACAACAACGTCGACGTCGAACTCTCCCTGGAGGTCCCGATCGAGCGCGGCGGGCGAAGAGCAAAGCGTGTCGCAGCAGCCGGAGCGGCCGTCGCAGGGGAGCATCTCAGAGTCGAGGAGACCCGCCGTCAGACCGTAGCCGCGGCGGCTCGCTCCTACTACCGAGCGCTTGCTGCCCGGGAGCGCGTACAGGTGGCGCGCGAGCAGAAGCGCTTGGCCGAGGAGATGCTCGGTGCGGCCCAGGCGAGGTTCGAGGCAGGACAGGTGCCGCAGCTTGAGGTGAGCCTGGCTCGCGCCGAGGTGGCCCGCGCCGGAAGCCAGATCGCGGCGGAAGAGGTGGGCTCGGTGCGGGCTCGGACCGAACTGGCGCTCGCTCTGGGCCTCCCTTCGACCTTCGATCTTTCGCCGGTGGGGGAGTTGAAGGATCGAAGGCTCTTCGCTGTCGCCGGCCCTGGCACCCCGGAGACCCGTGCCGACGTCCTCGCGTCTCTTGCAGACATGAAGACCGCGGACGCGGAGGCGGCCCTGGCCGAGACGGAGCGCCTCCCGGACGTCGCGTTGACACTGAGCTACGCGCGCGAGGAGGACGCCAACGTCCTCCTGGGTGGCGTCAGCGTGTCGCTGCCCCTCTTCAACCCTCGCAAGGGGGCGGTGCTCGAGGCCCAAGCGCGCAGGGACCGCGCCCGGGTCGAGGCCGAGACCCGAAAGGCCGCCGCCTCGGCCGAGATCGAAGGGGCCCGGGAATCCTACCGGGCTGCGGTGGAAGCCCTCCGGCGCCTCGAGGAGGACGCCCTCCCACTGGGCCTCGAGAACGAACGGCTCACGTTCGAAAGCTACCGGGCCGGGAAGATCGGCCTCTCGACCCTGCTCCAGGTGCGACGCGAGGCACTGGAAGCCCGCCGCGCCCACCTGGACACCCTGTTGGACGCCGCCGAGGCCGGGACCGACCTCGCCGCCGCCCTCGGCTCTCTTTCCATGACCACCAACACCAACCCCACCCACTAGGAGAAGACGACCATGCGCACCACGACCCTCGCGATCCTTCTTTCCCTCTCCACCGCTCTTCCCGCGTTCTCGGCTCAGCCGGCCAAGCCTGCGGCTTCGCCCAAGGCCGACGCGGATCACGCGGCGAAGGACGCGAAGCCCGGTTCCTACGAGGACTGGTGCGGCGAGCACGGAGTCCCCGAGTCCCTGGACACCCGCTGTAACCCGAAGCTGATCCCGGCCTTCAAGGCCACCAAAGACTGGTGCGAGAAGCACGGCCTCCCGATGTCGCAGTGTCTGAAGGACAACCCGACGCTCAAGATCGTCCGGCCTCCCAAGCCGGCGGGAGGGAAGTGACATGCGCTGGATCCTGTGCCCTGCCCTTCTGCTTCCGCTCGCCCTCCCCTTCGTGACGGGCTGCACGAAGACGGCCTCTTCGGAGAAGATCGAGGCGGCTCCCGTGAGGGCTGAGGCCGCTTCCGCCGCTGCCGAGGAAGGCTTGTGCAAGGAACACGGCGTCTTGGAGTCCCTCTGCACGAAGTGCAACCCGGTGCTCGCCGCGGTCTTCCAGGCCAAGGGCGACTGGTGCGAGGAGCACGGGTTCCCGGAATCCGTCTGCCCCGTCCACCACCCGGAAAGGAAGGGAAGGCCGTTGGTGGACGTCTCCGACGACGGGGCTCCGGCCGACGGGACCAAGGTGCGATTGAAGAGCAAGGACACC
>JACRCS010000199.1 GCA_016218905.1 Deltaproteobacteria bacterium | reverse complement strand
TCCAGTTTCGCCGCGCCCGCCTTGATGCACTCGAGGAAGCACTCGGTCAGGTCGTGCGGGGTCGTCAGCACCTTGACGGCCTTCACCTCGCCGTCCCGCGTGAAGAAACCGTCCGTGAAGGTCCCGCCGGTGTCGATGTCGATCGTGCAAACCATCTGCCTCTCCGCTGTACGTTTGAACTGATGACTGAGAACTGACAACTCCATCCGGAAAGGCACTTTCCGGATGGACCTAGCTCACGTTCGCCACGTGCCGCTCCGGCGCCGCCGCGTCGGTCATGGCGGCTTCGGCGGCCGGGTCGACGAAGCCGAAGCTGCCGGTCCAGATGAACCGGAAGACCTCCTTGACCGCGTCGTCGAAGGAGAGCGTCCCTTCGGGCCTGTACCACTTGGCGAACCAGTTGATGACGCCGAAGATGCTGTAAGCCACGGCGGTCAAGTTGCGGCCCTTCAGAAACCCGGCCTGTTGCAGAGCGCCGAGCTCCTTCCGGTAGATGGCGTAGACGTCCCGCTGGGCCTTCTTGCTGTACTCCAGCGCTTCCGCGGACACATCCTGCAGCTCCAGGAAGTAGATCTTGGCCAGGTCGAGGTTCTTGCCGCAGTAGAGGAGATGACGTTCCACCAGGAGCTTCATACGGAGCAGAGGCGGAAGGTCGAGCTGCGCCACGAACTCCAAATCACCCAGCAGCTTCTCGACGGCTCGTCGCAAGGCTTCCAGGAGCACTCCTTCCTTGCTCCCGAAGTAATGGTAGATATTCGAGATGCTCATGCCCATTTCTTTGGCGATGTCTCGTATCGACGTTCCATTGAAGCCTTTTTCCGAGAAGAGCCGGACGGCGACGACCGCCAGCTTCTCCCGAGTATCCAGAACCTCCAACTCCATCCCGACCTCCCTCGATTCGATCCCGCTGCTCCTCGGGCTCTCGCGCGTCCCGAGCGTCCCGTTTGGGAAATCCCTGCCTGCTGTTAGCCTCTGCGACGGCCGAACGGCGCTGATTCGCCGCCGTTCGTCCTCTGGGAGGTTGTGCGCGAACTAA
Organism: Deltaproteobacteria bacterium; assembly: GCA_016218905.1. Next base: position 3,575 of record JACRCS010000199.1, on the reverse strand, counting down.
CCGCACGGGACACCCGGCAATGGAGTGCTACAGCAGGGTTTCGATGAAGCCCGAAACCCGCTCGATCATCTTCTCCTCGTCCCAATCGCGGTCGTCTACGTAGTCGGCCCGGAGTTCCAGCGTCGGGACGCCGATATCCTGAAGCGCCTTGACCGCCAGCTGCATCGGGCCGCTCAGCAGCCGGCAGGAATCCGCGATCTGGTAGACGGCGGCATCGATCTTGTGTTTCTTCGCGTTGTGAACCACCCACTGGGGCCACCACGGCGGCAGGAGCCCCATCTCCGTGTAGCCGACGTAGCGGCTGGCGAGCGCCCGGAGGGGGTCGCGCAGGTCGCGTCGGATCAGCTGCTGGGTGATGGTGAAGTAGACGATCCAGACGAAGACCGCCCCGTACTTCTCCTCGAAGGCATTGTAGAAGCCGGGCGAGTACCACGTGGGGACGACCATCTGCATCAACCGGATCTTCTCGTTCTCGCAAGCGACCAGCCCCTTCTCCACCCGCTCCTTGGTCTCCAGGTACATGGCCTTCGCGTGGGCGAGCCCGAACTCGCTTCCCCGGTAGAACTGCGTCGAGATGAGGTTCGCCATGTGGTCGCCGCTGCTGATGGGCGCCGGTACCCGGGCGCAGAGGTCGAGCAGCTTGCCGATGTAGTCGAACTGCTCGTTGCTCATCTCCATCGCCCGCCGAAGCTGCGCTTCGGAAAAGCTCTTGCCGGTCACGGTCTCCAGGAACGCGATCAGGCCCTCCGTCTCCTGGACGGCGTAGTCGACGCGCCACGGCTCCCGGACACTCTCGGCCTCGACGTCGTCCGGGGTCTCGCACCAGGTGGGCGCAGGGGGCTCGGCGGGCATCGTGTGGTCCCAGACGTAGAAGGGCACCTCGAGCTCTCGCGCCATCAGCTCGTAGCAGCGGATGATGGGGTCGTCCGCCGCCTCCACGATGACGGCGGTCGGCCTGGGGACGCCGCCCCAGGGCGCCACTTCCGGCTTTCCCTCCATGAAGTAGCCGAGGGGCATGGAACAGTACCGGCAGAGGTCGCGGAAGTAGCCCCGCTCGTTCATGACGTTGAGGTAATGGGCCGACATCTGCTTGGCCGCGATCAGCGCCGACCAGTGCAGGTTGAAGAGCACGGGGATGTCCATGGCGTAGAGGATCTCCATGGGGACCCCGACGTTCGTCCAGATCACCGCCTCGCCCTGAGCGGCCCGGTCGCGGACGTCCTCGTAGTGCCGCTTCTGGTGCTCGGTGAGGAGCTTGGAGGCCTGGAGGAACTTCTTGCTGCGAAGTCCGCTCATTTCGGCTCGCCTCCCGAGGGGACCTTCAAGCGCAGAACCCGCGGCCGGATCTCGATCCCGGGTACCGGGGCGAAGAGTCCGCCGTCGGTGACGACGTAGAGTGACTCCCCGTCCGCCGGCGCGCGGCCGAACGCGGCAGCCGTCGGGCCGGCCGCACCCTGGGCGGCGGTCGCGATGACGCTCCTCCTCCCGTCCTGGGTGATCCGAAGGACGCTGTTGTACGCGTGGGTGGTGACGTACAGGGTCCCGGCCGAGTCAATGGCGAAGTCGTCGCCGCAGACGCCGCCCGCGAAGACCTCGGGCCTGCCGGCGGAGCCGTCCGGCTGGATCGGCACCCGGAGGATGTTCCCGGTGTCCGAGTTCGCGACGAAGAGGGAGCCGTTCCAGAGCTGGATTCCGTTGGGGCCGGGGAGGAAGCCGACGAAGGGCCGGCGCAAGAGGAGCGGGTGCTCCAGCCACACCTCGGCGCGACGGCTTCCGGCGGGCACGCGCCAGAGCTTTCCGTGGGAGTCCGCGACGTAGAGGTTCTCCGCCCCGTCGAGGGCGATCCCGTTCACCATCGCTCCGGGAATCGGAGCGTAGGGCGCGCCCTTGCCGTCGGGCGTGATCTTCCACACCCCGTGGGCCTCGGGGTTCGGAGAGAAGAAGGTGGCGTAGATCGTCCCGTCGCGGGCGAGCGCGATGCAGACGAGGCCCGCCCGCGGCACCGGCTTCGAGAAGTCGAGGTCGAGGGGACCCGGCGGGAGCCCCGTCTCGAGGTTCGCCAGGACCGACGTCCCGCCGCGGGGGTCGATCTTGGTGATGCGACCCGTGAAGAGATGCGTGACGAGGAGGTTGCCTTCCGCGTCGACGGCCACGCTCTCCAGGAACTCCCCGGCAGGAAAGGCGGCGACCTCCGTCACCGGCGCGGGCACCAGGGGGGCGGGCGCGGGACCGGGGTTCGTCAGGGCCCGGACGAGCTCGAAGCGGTCGGTCAGGGCCCAGTGTTCGGCGATCCTTCCCTCCTTCAAGCGGAAGAGGTCGACCGAAGCGATCGCGACGGGCGCGCCGGTCGGCGGCACCCCGAGAAGGGGTCCCCGGTGAAGGCCGGTGATCTTCCCCAGGATGGCGATCTTCTCCCCCTCGGCCACGACGAGCTCCGGCTTCCACTCCAACTCCGCCAGGGCGCTCCTCAGCGCTTCCACGGTGGCGCGCAGCCCGCGGGAGCTCCCCTCCGGGCCGGTTCCGTGGACGACCACGTCCTGTCCGAGGAAAGCCGAAAGCCGGTCCAGATCGCCGGTCCGAAAGGCCCTGGAGAGTCCCTCGACGAGGCCGGCAGCCGTCCGGGCGGCGGGTCCCGGACCGCTCTCGCCGGCGGCTGGCCCGGCCAAGGCGGCCAGGAGTGCTGCCGCGAGGGCCACTCCCCGTGCTGGATTGCGCCCCTTCATGCCAGACCTCCTCCCGTCCCGGGCCCGAAGGCCCCGACCGTTGCCGCCTCCTGCCGGTCGAGGGCGGCGGCGCCCGAAAGCTCCCTGAACTCGTACGGGTCTGCCGCGCAGAAGAGCGTCACGGCGCCGCCCTGCTCCCGAGCGAGCTTCCGGAGCTCCGCCTGCCTTTGGAGGTTCTTCGCGTAGTCGATGGGAATCATCCGCCGGTAGAGGCGTGCGCCCAGCGGGGTCTTTCGTTTCCCGTCGGGCTTCACCTCCGACCGGTCGGAGTAGGCGTCTCCGCAATGGAGGAGCCAACCCGACCCGACGCTCACGGCGACCCCGCAGTGCCCTCGGGTGTGGCCGATGAGGGGGACGAGGAGAACGCCGGGGAGCACCTCCTGGGCTCTGGGGAAGCCGTACCACGGTTCCCCTGCCACGGAGTGAACGGCCCAGTCCGCCCCGTGGGCCCACATGTCGGCCACGTACCGGCCCTTCTCCTTCTTGGAGGGGTTCATGGCCGCCTCGTACTCGGGCTCGAGCACGTGCACCCGCGCCTTCGGGAAGTCCGGCAGCCCGCCCGCGTGGTCCAGGTCGAGGTGCGTCAGGAGGATGTGCCGAACGTCCTCGGGCGCGTAACCCAAGCGCCGGAGCTGCCCCACGGCCGTCTCCTCCGGGTCGGTCGGCGCCTTCAGGAAACGGAAGACGCCCTTCCCGAGCGCCTCTGGCTTCTCCAGGTACCGGAGCCCCAGGCCCGTGTCCACGAGCGCGAGCCCTTCGGCGGTCTCCAGCACCAGGCAATGACAGACCAGATTCGCCCTCTCGAAGATTCGCCCGCGCTCGTCGTAGAGCCGCGCGCAGGGAGGATGGATC
>JACRCS010000015.1 GCA_016218905.1 Deltaproteobacteria bacterium | reverse complement strand
GCTCTCGAATCCCGAACGCCGATGAAGTTGTCGAACTTTTTCGGTGGCCACAGCGAGGGGGAGACACCCGTTCCCATTCCGAACACGGCCGTTAAGCCCCTCCGCGCCGATGGTACTGCCGGGGTCACCCGGTGGGAGAGTAGGTCGCCGCCGATCTTTTTTGAAAAGCCAAACGCCCCTGGCGAGCTCACGCTCCCAGGGGCGCTTTGGTTTTTATGGTTTTCGGTTTTCGGTTCTCGGTAAGAAAGGGCGAGAATCGCGGGGGTGGTCCTGACCGATAACCGGTAACCGACAACCGACGACTGACAACCGACAACCGATAACCTACTTTCACCTCGCCTGAGGCGTGCTTTGACCCTCTGGGCCATCTCCGACCTTCACCTCTCCTTCTCCGGGCAGAAGCCGATGGACGTCTTCGGGCCGGAGTGGCAGAACCACGTCGCACGAATCGAGGCCGCGTGGCGCGAGCTCGTCGGGCCCGAGGACGTCGTCTGCCTGCCGGGAGACTTCTCGTGGGCCATGCGGCTCTCGGACGTCGGCGAGGAACTCCGGTGGCTGGGAGGGCTCCCGGGCCGGAAGGTCCTCGTGAAGGGCAACCACGACTACTGGTGGGAGTCCCTCTCCAAGGTGAGGCGGGCGCTGCCCGAGGGCGTGTACGCGATCCAGAACGACGCGGTGGTGGTGGAGGGCATCGCCTTCGCCGGTGCCCGGGGTTGGGTGGACCCTTCTCTCTCGTTCGGGGGTCTTTGCGCCGGGCCGGGAGAGGACGAGGGAGCCCGCCTCTTCGGGATCCGGGGAGAAGAGGAGGACGAGCGGATCTATCGGAGGGAGCTGGACCGGCTCGAGAACAGTCTGCGCGCGCTCCCGAAGGAGTGCCGCCTGCGCGTGGCGCTCCTCCATTTCCCGCCCACCTCGCCCGCGCTCGAGTCCACCCCGGTCACCGAGCTCCTCGAGCGCCACGGAGTGGACGTGGTGGTCTTCGGCCACCTGCACGGGCCCTGCGCGGGGTACCGGAATCCCTACGGGAGACGGAACGGCGTACAATACTTTCTCGCGAGCGCAGACTTCGTGGGCTTTTCGCCCGTGCTCGTCGCGGACCTTCGAGCTCCTTCTCAGAGGTGACGTTCCATGGAAGAGGGTGGAGGATTCACGGCGGAGGCCTCGATCCGGCCGTCCAAGGGATTTCGTGCCGTCGCGAATGTCCGTACCTTGAAGAAGTACTGCACGGTTGCCTCACCGGTGGCGCGCGGCATCGCCGTCGAGACGTCGCTCGTCTTCGTGCCTCCGGTGGGCGCGTGAGCCGCTACGAGCGGGCGTTCGGCCGCTACTCCGAGGTCATCCCCGACTTCCAGGACTTCCTCGCCGCCCTCGCCCGCCCCGCGCCGGACCACTTCCGCGTCAACACGCTGAAGACCGAGGTGGAGGAGGTGGTCGGAAGGCTGGGTGCCGAGGCGATCCGGGCAGAACCCGAACCGTGGTGCCCCTTCGTGTTCCGTTCCGGCGGCGGACGCAGCCTCGGCGCGACGCTTCTCCACTCCCTCGGCCACATCTACGTCCAGAGCGCCTCGTCGGCCGTCTCCGCCCTGGCCCTGGAGCCGCGGCCCGGTGAAAGGGTGCTCGACCTCTGCGCCGCCCCGGGTTCCAAGTCGACCCTCATCGCCCAGCTCATGTCCGATGAAGGCTCGCTCGTCGCCAACGAGCCGAGCGCCCGGCGGCTGAAGTCCCTGACGAACAACCTGGAGCGGATGGGCATCACCTGCGCGGTCGTAACGGGCTACACGGGGCAGAACCTCCCCGGCAAGCTGCGCTTTGACCGGGCCCTGGTGGACGCCCCGTGTTCGGGGGAGGGGACGTGGAGGGGGCCCGAGGCGCGGCCCAAGCCTGCAGAGCCCGCCTTCAGGGGGTACCTGGCCCGCCAGCAGAAGGCGCTCGTCCGGCGCGCCTACGACTGCCTGGAACCGGGAGGAACCCTCGTCTACTCCACGTGCACGTATGCTCCCGAGGAGAACGAGAGCGTGGTCTCCTGGCTCGTCGGCGAGACCGGCGCCCGGCTCCTCCCGATCGGACTCGACCTCGCGGGGCTGCCGGGCCTCCGCCGCTGGGAGGGCGAGCGCTACCCGGAGGAGATCTCGCTCGCCCGTCGCCTCTACCCGCACCGCTTCGATTCGGAGGGCTTCTTTGTCGCTCGCCTGGCTAAGCCCTGAGGAACGGTCGCACGCCCTCTCCTATCTCGAGGAGCGGTTCGGAATCCCGCCGGAAGCCTTCCGGCGCCACCGCCTCTTCCGGAGAGGAGAGCACGTCTGCGCCCTCCACGAAGACGCCGCACCGGCGGCCGACGTCCTCTCGTCCATTCAGGCCGGCCTGCGCCTCCTCAAGGAGACGCAGAGCGGGGGCTTCAAACCGAGCAGCCGGGGCATGCAGGTCTTCGGAAGGTGGGCGAACCGGAATCTCGTGGACCTCTCCGACGCGGAGCTGCGAGCGGTCCTCCAGGGGCAGAGCCTGCCCCAGGCCGGGAGCAGGGGCTTCGTGCTCCTCCGGCAGGGCGGCGCGGTGATCGGGGTGGGCCTCGTGCGGGACGGCCAGCTCGTCAGTCAGATCCCCCGCTCGATGACGATCTACCTGGCGGGATAGCCTGCCGGGAGGGGCTACTCTTCCAGGGCCCGGGCCAGATCGTCGATGAGATCTTGCGGATCCTCGAGGCCGATGGAGAGCCGGAGGAGGCGGTCGCTGATGCCGAGCCGGGCTCGCGTCTCCGGCTCGATGTCCGCGTGGGTCTGAACGGCCGGGAAGGTGATCAGGGACTCGGTGCCTCCCAGGCTC
>JACRCS010000198.1 GCA_016218905.1 Deltaproteobacteria bacterium | reverse complement strand
GAAGGCGCAGCGCCTTCTGGAATTGCAGGGGGCTCATCGACGTCGTGGCCTTGAATTGCCGGTGAAAGGACGAGACGCTCGCGTTGGCGAGGCGGGCCAGCTCCTCGACGTTCACCGGCTGGTCGAAGTTCGCTCGGAGCCAGGACACGGCTCGCGCCACCTTTCGCAGGCTCGACTCGGCCTGACCGATCTGCGCGATGCGCGCACCCAGGGGACCACGGAGCAGCCGGATGAGGATCTCGTCGATCGCAAGGGGCGCCAGCAGCTCCGCCTCCGTCGGCTGCGCCATCAGCCGGAGCAATCGAACGGCAGCATCGACGATCGGGGCGTCGGCGTGGCCGATGTAGACCGCGGAGCTTTCCGAGGGGCGCGGAGGACCGTGCGGGAAGACCTTCGCCGCAACCGCTGCGACCCTCTCGGGGTCGAGAGCGATCATGAGGGTCAGGTACGGTGCCGCGGGAGTGGCGCGCGTGATCTGTGCGGCAACCGGCACGTCGATCGAGAAGACGGCGACCTGGGCGGCTCCGTACTCGTAAAGGCTGTCGCCTATCCCGATGCTCTTCCCACCTTGAGCGACGATGCAGACGCAGGCGTGCATGAGCCCGTGCGTCACTTCGCTCGCGACATGCGAAGCGCGGAGCGCAGCCACACCGGCTGCCCGCAGCGGGAAGACGCCGTCGTAGGGCGCGTGAACGCCTATCAGCCGGGCCAGTTCGGCGATGTCGGTTCGTGTGCTCGGTTCGTCTGTCATGGGAATCCGTCTCGTCACGCTCGCAAAGTCTAGGTCCGGTGGCCCTTCGATCTTTGCCTGAACGAGTCGACTTCTTGCCTGATCCTGCTCGCTGGCAGGGTCCGGAGGGAGTCGTCGCGAGGGCCCGGTCGGAGCGCCGGAGGATGATCCGTCCGCCGAGTGGTCGATCCCCGGCAGTCGGGATGGCCCTGCGTGACCTGCCTCTGGAGCCAGCGAACGCCGTTCCCGTCCCGCGCGCTCCTCGGCCTACACCGACGACGCGCGCGGCGCGTCTTGCCGAAGCCGGCCCGGGACGGCCTGAAGCGCTCGAACCGCATCAACAGCGGTCCTGGAGCCTCGAACCTAGGGATGACCTAGGGATTCCCCTGAAAACGAAGAACCCGGCGTTTCCGCCGGGTGCCCGTAACCGCTTGCATCTCGCGGATTTATGTATGGTTGCGGGGGCAAGATTTGAACTTGCGACCTTTGGGTTATGAGCCCAACGAGCTACCAGGCTGCTCCACCCCGCGTCAGGGAGGGGGAAGATTCTGGCGAGGCGGGGGAAAGTCAAGCGCTGCAATGCGGAAGCGGGCTCAGGCGCCCGACGCGCCGGGAGGGAATTCAGACGCCTCAGGCCCGCCCCGGGACCCCGACCGGTACCCGGATCTCGACCTCGAGCCCACCGCCCGGGCGGTTCCGGGCGTCGACCCGGCCCCCATGCGCGGCGATCGCGCGGCGGGCGATCGCGAGGCCTAGGCCGAAGCCGGGGCCGGAGGAGCCGGCCGCTCCCCGGTAGAAGGGCTCGAAGATCGCGTCGAGGTCGGCTTCGGCGACGCCGGGGCCGCGGTCGGCGACGCGGACGAGGAAGGTCCCGCCGGGGTCTTCGGGTCCGGCGGTCACCTCGACGGCGGTGCCGGGGGCCGTGAACTTCACCGCATTGCGGATGACGTTCTCGACGGCGCGGCCGACGAGCTCGGCGCGGACGTCGGCCGCGGTCTCGCCGCGGCTCGAGAAGACGACGTCCTTGCCGCACGACTCGGCCTCGAAGCGGGCGTGGGCGGCGATGGAGGCGACGAGGTCGGTCGATTCGAGCCGGACGCGTGAGGCGTCGGCGACGCCGGCCTCGAGGCGCGAGAGCGTCAGGAGCTGGCCGACGAGGTCGTCGAGCCGCTCGGCCTCCTGCTCGATCCGGTCCAGGGAGCTCTCGAGCTTCTGTGGGTTCTGCCGCGCGAGACCGGTCGCGGCCTGAAGGCGCGCGAGCGGAGAGCGGAGCTCGTGCGAGATCTCGTGGAGGAGGGTGCGCTGCGCGCCGACGAGCGACTGGATCCGCCGGGCCATCTCGTCGAAGTGACGGCCCAGGTCGGCCACCTCGTCGCGCCTCCGTCCCATGAGCGGCGCGACGCGCGTCTCGAGGTGTCCGGCCGAAAGCGAAGCGAACGCGGCGCGGAGGTGGCGGATCGGCCGCGCGACGTACCACGCGAGCGCGGCGCCGAAGACGAGGCTGACGACGGCGCCGACCACCAGCGGGACCCAGGGTGAAGGGGGGGCGCCTGCGCGGAAGAAGCGCGCGATACCGGACCGCTGCCCGATCGGGACGAAGAGGATCCAGCTTTCGCCGCCGGGAAGGTCGACGCGGCGCGCCCCCTTCCACTCCAGGTCGGACTCGGCCCGGGCGCGGGCGCGCTCGACGACGTGCGGAAAGACGGGGCGGCCGAGGAGATCCCGGCCGGAAGCGTCGTCGGCTTAGAGCTCCACGTCCCCGTGCCGGCGCCACTCCTCCTTCAGACCGCGG
>JACRCS010000208.1 GCA_016218905.1 Deltaproteobacteria bacterium | reverse complement strand
GGGCGAGGCGAGGTCCCACGGGATGCCGAGCCGGGGCCGGGCGATCCCGGAGAGGCCGTCCTCGCCTCCCGTGACGCCGCGCCACTTGAAGGCCACGCCCCAGAGGAGCTGGGAGAGCGCCAGGGTAATCATCAGAAACGACGAACCGGCGGTGCGCACCGTCAGAAGGGCGAAGAAGGCGCCCGTGAGGAGCGCGCCGGCCACGCCGGCGAGGCCGCCGAGCCAGAAGCTCTGGGTCCCGTGGAGCGTCAGGAGCCCGGCCGCGTAGGCGCCGACGCCGAAGAACGCGCTGTGGCCCAGCGACGGCATGCCCGCGTAGCCGACGAGGACGTCGAGGCTCATGGCGAAGAGGGCGAAGATCAGCACCTGGGCGAGCAGGCCCACGTAGTACGTGGGGAGGAACGGAGCCGCCACGGCGCAGCCTGCGGAGATGCCGAAGAGCCAGGCGAGAGCACCCTTGGTCCGCGTCATCTTCCGAACAGCCCCTTCGGCCGGAGGGCCAACACGAGCGCCATGGGCGCGAAGATGGTGAAGAAGGCGAGCTCGGGAAAGAGCGCCTTGCCGAAGTTATCGAGGAGTCCGACCATGAGGCTCCCGAAGAAGGCTCCCTTCACGCTGCCCATCCCTCCGATCACCACGACGACAAGCGCGAGGAGCAGGATCTCGACATCCAGACCGGGAAAGGCCCCTATGATGGGCCCTCCCAGGAGGCCGGCAAGAGCCGCGAGGCTCACCCCCAGCCCGAACACGCCCGTAAACACGAAAGGTACGTTGACCCCCACCGCCCGGGCCATCTCGGCGTCGTCGACGCCGGCCCGGACCATGGCGCCCACCCGGGTCTTCTCGAGGAAGAGCCAGAGGCCCAGGACGACGAGGAGGCCCGCGCCGATCACGAAGAGGCGGTAGGTCGGGAAGAAGATCCCGGCCACCCGGATCGACTTCACGAAGAGCGCGGGTTTCGGCAGCGTCTGCGGAGTCCCGCCCCAGAGGACCAGGCAGAGGTCACCCAGAATGAACATGAACCCGAAGGTGAGGAGCACCTGGGGGAGCTCCTGGCCATGGAGGCGGTTCAGGAAGAGCCGCTGGAGGGCGATGCCCGCCAGCGGCACGCCGACGCACGCGACCACGGCGGCGAGGCTGAAGCTCTCGGTCCGGTTCAGGACCTCGAGCCCCACGTACGCGCCGACGAGGTAGAAGGAGCCGTGGGCCAGATTGGCGATCCGCATCAGGCCGAAGATGAGCGACAGGCCCGAGGCGATGAGGAAGAGCAGCATCGCCAGGGACACGCCGTTCAGGATCTGGATCGCCCAGAAGTTCAAAGCCCCAAAGCTCCAGGCTCGGCAGCTGCAGCCGTGAGAGCGCCCTCCGGGCCGCGACTCGGGCAAAGCCCGACCGCTTCTGTGGGAGCGGCCTCCCGGCCGCGATCCGGTCGCACCCTCCGGTCCGCTCGCGGGCGGAAGCCCGCTCCCACGGGAAGAAGCCTTGGCCGGGGTCTCATTTCTTCAGCTTCGCGGGCGTCCAGTTCTGGTCCACGTTCGGGATGCTGTCGAGGATCACGTGCTGGAGCTGGCCTCCGATCTTGTCGGTCCGGCGGATGTACACGGGCAGGATGACGTTCTGGTTCTCGTCGAAGGCGAAGGGGCCGCGGGGCGCGTTGAACTTGATCTTCCGCATGGCCGCGGCGAACGCCTCCCTGTTCTCCACGTTCCCCTTCACCGCCTCGATGGCCATGGCGATCACCTTGGCGCCCACGTAGCCCTGTTCCGAGAACGTGCCGGGGTTGACCTTGTACTTCGCCCGGTAGGCCTTCACGAACTTCTCGTTCTCCGGGTTCTTCACGGCATCGGCGTACTGGTGATAGCTCTTCACGCCGATGGCGGCGTCCTTCATCGAGGGGAGGACGGAGTCGTCGATCGTGTCGCCGATGACGAAGAGCGGAATCGCATCCTTGAGCCCGTACTCCTGGTACTGGGTGATGAGGCGGATCGAGCCGCTGCCGGAGAAGAACGACCAGACCGCGTCCACCTCCTTCGCCCTGTCGGCGATCTTCGTAAGGTAGGGGCCGAAGTCGTTGGTGGTGAGGGGCGGGTACATCTCCTCGACGATCTTGCCGCCCGACTCTTTGAAGTACTTCATGAACCCGTCGGCCTTGTCGTGGCCGGCCGAGTAGTCGGGTGCGATGATCACCATCCGCTTGTAGCCGAGCTTGTTGTAGGCGTACCAGCCGCCGGCCAGGTCCTGCTGGCCGTTCGCGAAGGAGACTCGGAAGATATAGGGGCTCTTCTTGGCCGCGGTCAGCTCGGGAGCGCCCGCGTTGGTGATGATGAGAGGGATCTTCTGCTCGGTGACGATCTCCCGGACGGACATCGCCACGCCCGAGTGGACGATGCCCGCGAGCAGGCTCACCTTGTCGTTGTCGATCAGCTTCCTGGCCTTCGTGGGCCCCAGCTCGGGCTTTCCTTCCGTGTCCTCGGTGACGACGGTAATCTGCCGTCCGCCGGCCTTATAGCCGATCTCCTCCAGGTAGAGCTTGAACCCCCGCTCCATGTCGATGCCGAGCTGCGTGTAGACGCCCACGAACGGCGCCATGAAGCCGATCTTGATGGGGTCCTTGGCGGGGGCGGCGTGGGCGAGGCTTACCCAACAGAGGAGGGCCGGAAGGGCGGAACCGAGAAGGAGACGGCGCAGGCGCTTTCCCATCACAGATCCTTTCCACCTTAGGGTTGGGAGCGCAACTCCTCGAATGGAAGTCATTAGTCATTAGCAATTAGCCGTTAGGAGGAAGGTCCCCGACTCCCCGATACCTAACCTCTAACGGCCACAAGCCAAATACTAACACCTAACAGCTAACAGCTAACAGCTGATCCTACTCCCGGATCACCCGGCGCGCCTTCCCCTCGAAGCGCGGGAGCTCGCCGCAGCCGGAGACCTCGACCTCAGGGGTCACGGTGACCCGGAAGCGGAAGGTCTCGATGAAGCGGTCCACCGCCCGCCGGAGCGCCTCGGGGCTGAGGGTCGGGGACGCGGGCTCGACCCGGATCTTCAGTCGCTTGCCGCTTCCCATGGCGGGCACCACGAGCTGGTATTCGCTCGCGAACTCGGGCACCTCCCGCACCAGGTTCTCCACGGCGGAGGGGAAGATGTTGACGCCCGCGAACTGGAACATGTCGTCCGAGCGCCCGAGGACGCCCCCCGCCAGGCGGAGGTACGTGCGGCCGCACGCGCACGGTTCCGTGTCGAACCGGACGAGGTCCTTCATCCGGTAGCGCAGGAGCGGCATGCTCTCGCAGCACAGGTTCGAGAGGACGAGCTCGCCTACCTGGCCCGGTTCCACCGGCTCGAGGGTGTCGGGGTCGAGACACTCGGCGTAGAACATGCTCTCGACGACGTGGGTGCCCTGATGGGCCACGCACTCGAACCCGAAGTTGGAGATCTCGCTCGAGCCGATGTCGTCGAAGACCTCGGCGCCCCAGAGCTCCCCGAGCGCCCTCTTGGTCGAGGGGACGTTGGCGCCGGGCTCCCCTGCCGCCACCACGATCCGCACCGGGGACCCCGGGAGGTCGAGCCCCAGCTCCCGGGCCGTCTCGCCCAGCCGGAGGAGATAGGTGGGCGTCCCGCAGACGACCGTCGCCCCCCAATCGAGGAGGTTTCGGACGCGGTCCTGCGTCGTCTGGCCCCCGCCGGGCACGATCATGACGCCGGCCTGCTCCAGCGCGGCCTGGAACCCCCACCAGGCGATGTAGAGGCCGTAGTTGAAGGGCACGAAGAGGATGTCGGACGAGGTGATCCCGTAGCCGTTCATGAAGTGCATGAACTGCTCGTAGAAGTGCACCGTCCAGTCCGTCCGGTTCAGGACCACCTTGACCGGGATGCCCGTGGTACCCGTGGTCTGGAACACCCGGACCCCCTCCTGGGGCGGGATGCAGAGGAAGTCCCCCCAGGGCGGCGACGCGGCCTGGCTCTCGCGCAGCTCCTCTTTCACCGTGAAGGGCACGCGGCGGATGTCTTCGAGCGTCCGGAGGTCGGAGGGGCGGACGCCGGCGTCGTCGAACTTCCGGCGGTACATGGGGCTTCGCTCGTAGACGTAGCGCAGGCGCTCCTGAAAGCGCTGGAGCTGGAGCTTTCGGAGCTCGTCGCGAGGGAGGGTCTCCAGGTCTCGGCGCCAGAAGTGAACGTCCATCAGATCTCCGTACCGCGTCCTGCGTACCGCGTGCTGCGTCAGACGCTGTTGGGCCGTGAATCTTCGGTCGTCAGTCGTCGGTCCTCAGCCCTTCTTCGCCGCTCCCGCCCCTCCTGGGCTCCGCGGCACTAGCCCCTCCTGGGCGTCGTCATTCTTCATTCTTCATTCTGCTTCCTGATTAGCGCTAATCTTCCGCCGGGGGCGGGAGTGTGACAGATCCTGTCACACTCAGCGCGTAGAATCCGAGGCAACGCTCGCAGAGGAGGGTTGCCGTGAAGATGAATCCATTTCAGTTCCAGCCGGGCATGAG
>JACRCS010000207.1 GCA_016218905.1 Deltaproteobacteria bacterium | reverse complement strand
CGTTGGCATCCTTGAGATTCATTTCGAACAGGTTCTTGCCGACCATTTTAGGGTTGCCGCCGTTCGCGAGCGTCGTCCCGTCGAACTGAAGCGCGAAGACGTACAGCTCGCCTCGAACGAACTTCCCGTCCTTCTTGTTGAATTCGGCCATCGCGGCGTCTCTGCCGTTCGCCTTGATGTAAGAGGCGGCCTCGTCGACGAAGGCCTTCACCTCTTCCTGAGTGACTGCGAAGCCGGCGCCGGCCGTGCAGATCGTGAGGATGGCTGCCGAGAGGAGGGTCGCAAACTTCTTCATCGGGTCTCCTTTCTTCGGTGTTTCACACGGTTGAGGTCCTGAATTGCCGAATCGCCTCCGCCAGACCGGTGGAGAGCCTGGCCAGCTCGATGGAAGTGGAGGCGACTCGGGAGGAAGCCGTCGTCGTGTCCCTCGTCGTCTCCGCGATCTCGCTGAGGTCGGTGGAGATCGAGGCCGAGGTGGCAGACATCTCCTCCACCGCGCCGGCGATCTCCTCTGCCCTCTCTTGGAGCACCCCGACGGCCTTGACGATGTTGCCGAGGGCGTCCCCGGCTTCGACGGAGAGGCCGACGCCGGTCTTCACGTTGTCGAGGCAAGCCGCCAGAGCCGTCGTCGCCCCGTCGATCTCTCCCTGGATCGAGCAGATGGTGTTGAAGATCTCCGCGGTCGCCTTGCCGGTGCGCTCGGCGAGTTTGCGCACCTCGTCGGCCACCACGGCGAAGCCGCGCCCCTTCTCGCCGGCCCGGGCGGCTTCGATGGCCGCGTTGAGCGCGAGAAGGTTCGTATGGTCGGCGATGTCCTCGATGACCTGAACGACGGCGCCCACCTGCTGCGAGCGCTGCTGCAGGTTCTTGAAGAGGCCGGTGGAGGCGCCGAGCGTGTCCGCGATCTTGCGGACCTCCTCGCTCGTCCGCTGGACGATGGTCTCCCCCTCCATGGCCTGGTTGAGGGACAAGGACGCGCCTTCGTAGATGCTGTGGGTATTGCCCGCGACATTCTGGAGCGTCTTCGACATCTGGACGGTCGCCGAAGCGAGTTGCTCCGAACGGCCGCTCTGGCGGTCCATGGAGCGGGAGACCTCCTGGGCGGCAGCTGACAGCGTGGAGCTGATGGCCGCGACCTCTTTCGCGGTCGCCTTCACCCCGATCGTTATCTTGGCGAAGTTCTCCAGAAGGTCGTTGACCTCGGAGGCGAGCGTGCCCACCTCGTCCCGGGAGTCGATGGAGAGCCGCTGGGAGAGATCTCCGCCGCCCTTGACGAGGGCGCTCAGGAGCGCAATGAGCCGGGAGAGCGGCGAGGAGATGGAACGGGAGACCAGGCCCGTCACGGCCAGCGAGAGGAAGATCGCGCACGCCGTGATGAGGGCGGAGCGGCGGAGAGCGGAACCGAAGGCCGCGAGGGCGCCGCGGTAGTGGTCGTAGATCGACCGGTTTTCAGCCTGCTTCAGCCGATTGAGGTGGGCGTCGAGCTCGGCATAGGTCTGTTCGGCGGAGCCGAGCATCATCGAGGCGGTGGCCGGGTCGGTCGCCGCCATCTCCGCGGCCTCGGCGCTCCTCTTCTCGTACCGGCCGAGAGCTTCGAGCAGACCCTGCCACTCCCGCTCCTTTCCCTTCAGAAAAGGCTGTGCCATTGCTTCGGAGATGACCTTCCGGGCCGCTCGGATGCCGTCTTGGGCGCCGGCCAGGGCTTCCCTCGTCCTGCTCTCTTCGTAGCCGCTGTTCACCCAGGTGATGAGGGTGTAGAGCTTCGCGTGCGCACGTGTGATCTGCTCGATCACCTCCGCGCACATCCAGTACCGGCGGAACGACATCTCGTAGATCGACCGCAGGGCGTCGCGCTCGGTGCGCATGCCGGCGTAGTTGGCGGCCCCCAGTGCGAGGAGGCAGGCGATCGCGATGATCGGGGGAATGAGGATCCTGTAGATGATCCGGAGACTTCTCAGGGGCGACCCGGGCGCGAACATCCTCCTGGGATCAAGGGGCATGGATGCCACCATCTCCTCCATTCACCCGCCACTCCTCCAAGACAGGAGCCGAAATAGCCCCCGATTTATGCGGGCAATGCGGAGAAATTTCGGACGCGTCGTCGGGGGACTTTAGATAAAAAGCAATCCAGGGTTGGTAGTGTCGCGTTCGGTGGCTGGCCCGAGAAGATTTGACCCCATTGTGACGTCCGTCCGCTCTGAGGGGACGCTGGTGCGCAAGAGCGTCCGGTATACCCTTCTGCCTACCGTGCGCCTTGCGCTCTCAGAAGCACGTTTCTTCCGCGGGCTTACCGAGTTGCTCCTGCGGTTTCGACTTTCCATACCCACCTAGCCCCGTGGGTCGGGTTCTTACACCCTCAGCGGTACTCAAAACGGGGCTTGAGCCTTCGAGAACCTTCTGAACTTGGCAGCGCCCCCCAAAGTCACCCCGCCGCCCGTCCCCATCCCCGAAGCGAACCTTGACGGGCCTGGACGGTCTGTTAGAACGGACTCCATTACGTTTTCCCGACCCCCTACACCTCCGATGTAAATCGCCAAACCCTGTTCATTTACCTAAGGTTCGCAAGTGTCCAATTCCTACCGCCAACCTCTTCGTAGACCCGCGAAGGACGCCAGCAACATCGCTTAGGCGCCGACTTTTTCGTGACGCCGGGAGGGGAAGATGCGACTGTCGAGCCTGCGCACCCGTCTGACACTCCTCGTTCTGCTCTCGATTGTGCCCTCGATGGGGCTCATTCTCTGGAACGGCCTCGCGATGAGGCGACTCGCTCGAGAGGACGCGCACAAAGAGGCCTTTCGATTGGCCCGCATTATTCGTGATCAGCAAGCGGTACTCCTTCAAGTTTTCGACCATGTACTGAAGGTGGTTTCGCTCGTCCCCGTCGTGGAGCGCTGCGAGGGACCGGAGTGTGGGGCTTTCCTATCTTCCCTGCTCGCGGACCTTCCTCAATTCGCCGCCCTGGTCGTGGCCAGAGCTGACGGAAACGTCGCTTGTTCTTCCACGCCGCTCTCCGAACCGGTGACTCTGGCTGACAGGGACTATTTTCGGCGCGCCCTGGCGACACGGGCGTTCAGCACGGGTGCTTATGTCGTCGGGCGGGTCAGCGGAGAAGCCTCGCTCCCCTGCGCCAGACCTCTATTGAGCAGTGCAGGCCAGGTGGATGCGGTAGTCGTGGCCGGACTCCGTTTGACCTGGCTGGCAGGTCTGGTTAAACAGGCTCAGCTTCCCGAGGGGTCGCAGGTAACCCTTTTGGACCCGAACGGAACGATTCTCGCGCGCTATCCCGACCCGGGCTCATGGGTCGGGCGATCCGCCGCGGAGACGGAACTGGCGAGATCGGTTCTGAATGAGGGCGAGAGGCTTCGGGAGATACCCGGCCTCGACGGCTTCCAAAGATTGTACGCGTTCGTGCGCATCCAGCATCAGGACCAGACCGCCGGTCACGTCGCCGTCGGAATCCCTTCGGCGGCCGCGTACGCCGAGAGCCGCAAAGTCCTCTTTCGTCACCTTCTGTTGGGTGGAGCGGTAACGCTAAGCGCACTCGCCCTCTGCTGGGCAGTGGGGGGAGTTCTCGTCGTCAGACCGGCCAAGGCTCTCGCTGAGGCGGTCAGAGCGCTCGAACAGGGAGATCTCACCGCCCGCAGTCGGGCTTCCACTGCACCTGGGGAGCTCGGGATCCTGGCAGACAGCTTTGATCGGATGGCCGAGAAGCTCCAGCGGCGCCAGGAAGAACGCGAGGCCGCTCACCTCGCCATCCAACGCCAGGAGCGCTTTCTGCGCAGCGTCATCGAATCCCTCTCTCACCCGTTCCTCGTCATCAATGTCGCGGATCACTCCGTCGCCCTCGCGAACCCGGCCGCCGGCGCAAAGGGGCCGGTCACCTGCCACGCCCTTTCCCACGGTCTCGACGAGCCGTGCGACGGCAGCGAACATGGCTGTCCGTTGGAAACAGTCGTGCGGGAGCGGCGAAGCGTCACCCTGGAGCACAGGCACCTCGGTCCGGGCGGGGAATCGAGGCACGTGGAGGTGCACGCGTATCCCTTGTTCGACGAAGACGGGAGCATCAACCAGGTCATCCACTACTCTCTGGACGTGACCGACACAAGGAAAGCGCAGGAGGATCTCAAGCAGCGTGAGGCTACCTTGCGAGCGCTCGTGGAAAACACGGGCGATCTGATCTGGTCGGTCGACCGTGAGTACCGGATCCTCACCGCCAACTCGCATTTTCGAAGTCAAGTCGAGGCGGCTACCGGCTCCAGGATCGAAGACGGCGAGATCGTCCTGCGGGAGAGTTATCCCGCGACCGTGCTTCGGGAGTGGAAGTCTCTCTATGACCGCGCACTCGCTGGGGAGGCGTTCACCTACGAGACGGAGAGTCCCTCGCGAGGCGAGACGCGCTCGCGAGAGAACGCCTTCAACCCGATCCTCGGCACCGGGGGCGCCGTGCTCGGGGTGGCGGTCATCAGCCGAGAGGTGACCGAGCGCAAGCGCACCGTTGAGGACCTCCGCCGCGCGAATCGGGCTCTCAGAACTCTCACCGCCGTTCAGCGGGCCGTGTGGGAAACTTCTGAGGAAGAGGATCTCCTCAGGCGCGCTTGCGAAGCCGTCGTGGGGGAGGCCGGCTTTCGCATGGCGTGGATCGCCTATCCACGGCAGGACGAGGGAAGGACCATCTACCCCGCTGCGTGGCACGGACTCGAAGACGGGTTCCTCCAGAACCTGAACTCCACCTGGGCGGATGACGAACTGGGTCGAGATCCCACCGGGACCGCCATCGAATCCGGCCGAGTCGTCGTCTGCAGGGACATCGCCACGGACGAGCGCTTCGGCCCGTGGCGGGCGGAAGCCTTGCGGCTAGGCTACGGCTCGAACCTGGCTCTGCCGCTCAGGGTGGAAGGCCACGTCGCCGGCGCACTCAGCATCTACTCTGCCGGCACCGGCGCTTTCGACGCGCCGGAGGTGCAACTGCTGTCCGAGCTCGCTTCCGTGTTGTCCCACGGCATCGAAGCTCGGCGGACCGAAGCGGCACTCCGGCAGAGCGAAGAGCAACTACGCCAGGCGCAGCGGCTGGAGGCCGTCGGCCGCCTGGCCGGCGGAGTGGCCCATGATTTCAACAATCTTCTCCAGGTGATCCTTGGAAGGAGCGAAATCCTCCTCGAGGACCGAGATCCGGCGCCCGATCGAATCCGCGAGACGCTTCACGAGATCAGGAACTGCGCGGACCGGGCCGCGCGCCTCACCAGGCAGCTCCTCGCCTTCAGCCGCAAACAGGTTCTGGAGCCGCGGGTACTCGATCCCAACGCCGTCATCTCGGAGATGGAGAAGATGCTCCGGCGCCTCATCGGTGAGGACGTGGAGTTCGTGACCCACCTCGAGCCCCAGGTGGGGCTGATCAAGGCCGATCCAGGCCAATTGGAGCAGGTGCTCGTGAACCTGGCCGTCAACGCGCGGGATGCGATGCCTCAAGGCGGAAAGCTCACGATCGAGTCCGCCAACGTCTTCCTGGATCATGGATACGCGCGCTCTCACCCCGGCGTCACGCCGGGCCCCCACGTGATGATCGGGGTGAGCGACACCGGGTGCGGCATGGACAAGATCACGCTGCAGCGGATCTTCGAGCCTTTCTTCACGACGAAGGAGAGGGGGAAAGGGACCGGCCTGGGGCTCGCGACGGTGTACGGCATCGTCAAACAGAGCGGAGGCAACATCTGGGTGTACAGCGAGCCGGGCAAAGGGGCCGCCTTCAAGGTCTACCTGCCCCTGACCGAGGGCGTACCGGAGGGGCAGCGCCGAGCTGCGGAACCCGCCCTCTGCGGCACCCAGACCATACTGCTCGTGGAAGACGAGCCCCCCGTACGCAGAGCCATCCGTGCCATGCTCGAAGAGGGCGGCTACACTGTGCTGGAAGCCGAAAACCCCGCGGCCGCGCTGGCCCTCGCCCGAGGCCACCCGGGGCACATCGACCTACTGCTGACGGACGTGGTCATGCCGGGTATGGGCGGCCGAGATCTGGGCAACGAGATCAGACTTCTGCGCCCGAGCCTCAGCGTGCTCTTCATGTCGGGGTACCTGGACAACGCGATCGTTCACCACGGTGTGCTCGATGCCGGCGTCGTATTTCTACAGAAGCCGTTCACCCGATCCGGACTCCTCGCGAAGATCCGCGAGGCGCTGGTAAGTGGGGAAGCCTTCGGCACCTAGGGCCGTGGCTCGTCTCTTTGTGCTGCCTGGAGTCGACGCCGTCACCACGAACCTGACCCTGGGGGGTGACGATCACGCGAGGGTACTTCCCCAAGGAGAACAGCTCCTACTTCGACAGCGACCTGAGCGTCGTCGAGTGGCTCTGCCAGTTCGCGCCGACGGAGGGAGAGGCCTTCGCGCGAGGGTTTCTCGGGAGGAT
>JACRCS010000201.1 GCA_016218905.1 Deltaproteobacteria bacterium | reverse complement strand
GGACGGCTTCCCCCATCGTCGTCAGGCCCATGTTGTCGAGCAGGATGATATCGGCGCCCGCGCTCAGGGCCTCCTCGAGCTCCGTGAGGTTCGTCACCTCCACCTCGATCTTCAGAGTATGGGGAACGCGGAGCCGGGTGCGCTGGACGGCCTTCTTGATCCCGCCGCAGGCGCGGATGTGGTTCTCCTTGATGAGGACGCCGTCGTAGAGGCCCGCCCGGTGATTCCGGCCGCCGCCGGCCCGTACCGCGTACTTCTCCAGCGCGCGCAGGCCGGGGCTCGTCTTCCGGGTGTCGATGAGCATCGCCTTCGTGCCGCGGAGGAGCTCCGTCCACCGCGCGGTCATGGTCGCGATCCCCGAGAGCCGCTGGAGGAGGTTCAGCGCGGTGCGCTCTCCCACGAGGAGGATCCGGGCCTCGCCCCGGCACTCCAGGATGTGGGTGCCCCGGGCCACGTCGTCGCCCTCCCGGACGAGGAACTTCCAATGGAAGTCGGCCGTGGGCGCGAGCCGCTCGAAGACGCGCACGAAAGCGGGGAGCCCCGCCACGCGCAGGTCCTCCTTGGCCCAGACGAAGGCCTTCGTCTCCGCGCCCGCGGGAACGGTGGCCAGCGTGGTGACGTCGCCGTCGCCGATGTCTTCCTCGAGCGCCGTTCGGATGACCCTGTCGGCCGCGAATATGGGAAAATCGCCTGCGAGCTTGGACGAGAGCGCGTTCATGCGGACACGATCCTTTCCAGGTTGGCCCGGAGCTTCGTCAGGGTCTCCCCGAGTTCGGAGGCCCGGGCCTTCTCCTTCTCGACGACCGCCGGGGGAGCCTTCTCGGTGAACTGGGGGTTGCGGAGCTTGCCCGCGATCCGCCCCTCTTCCGTCTCCAGCTTCTCGATCTCCTTGCGCAGGCGCCGCTCCTCCTCCGCGAAGTCGATGATGCCCTCCAAGGGCAGGAAGATCTCGACGCCGGCCGCCACGCCCGCCGCCGACTTGGGCGGCTTCGGCGCGCCCGGCGCGAGGAATTCGACCCGCTCGAGGCCGGCGAGGGCGGCCAGGGCCTCCGCTTCGGCCCGGAGCACCTCCAGCGCCCCTTCGCCCCCCTGGAAGCAGGCGGGCACCTTGCGGGAGGGCGGGACGTTCATCTCCCCGCGGACGTTGCGGATGGCCGAGACCGCCGAGCGGACCACCTCCACCCGGGCGGAGGCGGCCTCGTCCTCGGCGTACTCGCCGGGCGTGGGAAAGCGCGCGATGACGAGGCTTTCCGGCCGCTCGCCGAGGTAGCGCGGCCACGGGAGCCTCGACCAGAGCTCCTCGGTGACGAACGGCATGAGGGGGTGGAGAAGCCGGAACACCCCGTCGAGGACCCGCACCAGCGTCTGCTGGGCGGCGAGCCGCGCTCGCGGGGAAGCCCCGTAGAGGGGGCGCTTCGACATCTCGATGTACCAGTCGCAGAACTCGTGCCACACGAACTGGTAGGCGGCGCTCGCGGCCTCGTTGAAGGCGTAGCCGTCGAGGCCCCGGCGCACGTCCGCCACCGCGGACCGGAGCCGCCCGACGATCCAGCGGTCCTGGGGCAGGAGCTCTCCCGGCCCGACCTCGGTCGCCTCCGGGTCGAAGTCCGTGAGGTTCATGAGCGCGAAGCGGGTGGCGTTCCAGATCTTGTTCACGAAGCGGTTGTACCCGGCGATCCGCTCCTTGGAGAGCTTCACGTCTCGGCCCTGGGCGGCGAAGGCCATGAGGGCAAAGCGAAAGGCGTCGGCTCCATACTCGGCGATGACCTCCAGGGGATCGATGACGTTCCCCTTGGTCTTCGACATCTTCTCGCCCTTCTCGTCCCGGACGAGGGCGTGGATGTAGACGTCGCGGAAGGGGACGTCGCCCATGAACTTGAGGCCCATCATCATCATCCGGGCCACCCAGAAGAAGAGGATGTCGAAGCCGGTGACGAGGACGCTCGTGGGGTAGAAGCGGGCGAGCTCCGGCGTCCGGTCGGGCCAGCCGAGCGTCGAGAAGGGCCAAAGGCCCGACGAGAACCACGTGTCGAGGACGTCGGTCTCCCGGGCGAGGTTCGGCGAGCCGCACTTGGGGCAGGCCGTCGGATCGGCCCGGGCGACGGTCAGCTCTCCGCACGCCTCGCAGGTGAACGCGGGGATCCGGTGCCCCCACCAGATCTGGCGCGAGATGCACCAGTCGCGGATCCCTTCCATCCAGCGGAAGTACGTCTTCTCCCATTGCTCCGGGACGATCCGGGTGCGCCCCTCCTCGACGGCCTTGAGCGCGACCTCGGCCAAAGGCTTGATCTTTACGAACCACTGGCGCGAGACGAGGGGCTCGACGACGGTGCGGCAGCGGTAGCAGTGGCCGACCGCGTGGGCGTGGGCGTCCTCCTTCAGGAGCAGGCCCTGGGCCTTCAGCGCTTCGAGGACCTTCTTCCGGGCGTCGTAGCGGTCGAGACCGGCGTACTCGGCGCCGGCCGCCTCGGTCATGCGGCCGTCCTTGCCGATGACCACGACGTGGGGAAGGTTGTGGCGCTCGGCCATGGCGAAGTCGTTGGGGTCGTGGGAGGGCGTCACCTTGACGGCGCCGGTACCGAAGGCCGGGTCGACGGCGGCGTCGGCGATGACGGGAATCTCGCGCCCCACAAGCGGCAGGACGAGGGTCTTGCCGATCGTCCCGGCGTAGCGTTCGTCCTCGGGGCTCACCGCCACCGCCGTGTCGCCGAGCATCGTCTCGGGCCGGGTCGTCGCCACGATCAGCGCGGCGGAGCCGTCCTTCAGGCGGTATTCGATGTACCAGAGGCGGCCCTGGGCGTCCTCGTGCTCCACCTCCAGGTCCGAGAGCGCCGTGTGGCAGCGGGGGCCCCAGTTGGTGATGTAATCGCCCCGGTAGATGAGGCCCTCCTCGTAGAGCCGGCAGAAGACCTCGCGCACGGCCCGGGAGAGGCCCTCGTCCATGGTGAAGCGCTCCCGCTCCCAGTCGCACGAGGCCCCCAGGCGCCGGAGCTGGCGGATGATCGTGCCGCCCGACTCGGCGCGCCAGCGCCAGACGCGCTCCACGAAGCCCTCGCGCCCCAGCTCCTCTCGCGACGTGCCCTCGGCAGCGAGCATTCGCTCGACGACGTTCTGCGTGGCGATGCCGGCGTGGTCGGTCCCGGGCATCCAGAGCGCCTCGAAACCGTCCATGCGTTTGTAGCGGACGAGCACGTCCTGGAGGGTGTTGTTGAGGGCATGTCCCATGTGGAGCGAGCCCGTGACGTTCGGCGGAGGGATGACGATCGAGAACGGCGGCTTCGAAGACGCGGGGTCGGCGTGGAAGTAGCCCCGACGCACCCACTCCTCGTAATGCTTCTCTTCGATCGAATGCGGGTCGTACGTGCCCAGGTCCGTGGCCGGTGCCTTCATCGAGTCCTCGGTCGTGGAAAGGAGCAAACCCCCGGAAATCGCGGGGAGAAGAGGGGGATACTAGGAGAAAAGGGAGGGGCAGTCAAACGGGCGGTGCCGCGAGATCAGAGTGTCACGCCCTTTGCCAGTGAGCTTTCCGGGCGAACTGCTCCGGTGGCGACGGTCGACGGTCTGAACGAGAAAAGGCCACCCTGGCTGGGGTGGCCTTCGGCCTCGTCTCTGGAGCAGCTACGGCGCTCCGATCTCGATGTCGGCGAGCGGAGCGAACGGCACCGTAAAAGCGGCGGTGTCGAAGACCCACGAGTTCTGGTCCCTCTGCTCGAGGGGCTGCAGGAAGTAGGTGCTGATGACGAACTGGCCTCGAGCGGTGAGGGTTATGTAGTTGTAGGGCGCCGTGGAGTCGATGGCAGTCGGAGCCGTCATCCGGAGCGGGCTCCTCCCGTAGACGTCGCCGGTGTCGGTCTCCTCGTGGATGAACCAGTTGTTTCCGTCAAGGCTGGACTCCGCGACGGCCCGGCCATAAAAGCTCTCGGCTAAGACCGGACTCTTGTCGGTCAAGGTGAGGTAATAGGTGTCCTTCGCGACGATCAAGCTCGCGTCGGTCGCGTCGTCCGCGTTCTCCTTGAAGTGAAGCGTTGCAGCGATGGCCGGGATAGCGGGTACGGGGTTAGCGGTGTAGTTCCAATTCTTGAAGGTGACAACAGGTGTCGAGCCTGACGCGATTGTTACTGGGTTCGACTCCGCGGCGTGCAGCATGTAGTTCGTGGTCACGCCGCCCACGGTTGCCTGGTGGTACGTGAGCAAGTGGAGGGTGTAGTCGGATCCGGGCGGCAAGGAGATGCTGACGGAACCCGAACCGGTCAAGGGATCGAGCTCCGCGTCGCCCACTGCAATCTGGTCCGTCTTCGTCGTGGTGACGGTCTGGTCTTTGCTGGGATTCGGCGTATACGTGCACACCTCGTCCTCGGTGCCCACGTCGGTGCAGTTTACATCGTACCCAGGGATGGTGGTGGTCGTCGTCACGACCTTGAGCGCCACCAGCCGCGCGTGATTTCGGATGAATCCCCCGGCGCCGCTGACGATCCTCGCCGCTCCGGATTGCTGCGGAGGGAGGGAAATCGAGAACGAACCCCCTTGGTTACTTCCTCCCGGCTGGTCTACGGGGTTGCCGCCGGTGTTGCCGGGGCCGTTGTCGCCCACGGGGCTGGAGCCCCCGCCGCCTCCTCCCGCGCAGGCGAACAGAAACAGAGCCGATCCCAGGATGAGAAGCTTCTTCATGGCACCCCCTTCAGGTGAGGTTAAGGGCTGCAAGGCCCGTAAGCGGCTGCTGGTGGGCTCTCCGGAGCCGTCTCGGTACAGTTCGAGGGCGAACGGTGCCTTTCCCGGGGGGGACGGGTGTCGACTGGCCTAGCGGCAGAACGTGCAAATCCGTCTCAAACGTTTGCACGTCTCATGCCACGGATTCCTACTGAATCAGTAGGTCATATCGCAACTTTTTGAAAGTTTTGGCGATACAGATTGCGCAACTCGCGTTTTGTGCCGGAGGAGACGCTTTCCGAGGAGGGATTTTTGGGCGGCGTGGTCGGTTAAATGGCCAGAGATCGGTGTTATCGCCAGGCCTGGCCCAGAAGTTGGAATCAGAATACCGAGAAAGAATTGCAAGGTGGAAACGTGCAAAGCTATCACCGATCTCGCTTTCGGTGGGATATGGGGCCCCGTTCAAGGTAGGCGCCGGAAAATCTTTGGGTCGATTATCGAAACAATCCAGCGAGACCCTCTTCGGTTGAGGGAGATGGGAAGCAGGTGTGAGTACGCCGGGGGTAATTCTGGGAAATCTATTGCCCAATTGTCGTGGAACGGGGCCGCAAGGCCGGCGGGATGGACGAAGTGGACGAAGTGGACGAAGTGGACGAGGTGGACGAAGTGGACGAAGTGGACGAGGTGGACGAAGTGGACGAGGTGGACGGGTCCGGGTCCACTCCGTCCACGAAGTCCACTCTCACGCTCTTGCTTCAGAAACTCGAAATTAAGGCAAGTACCGGCGTTGCCGAAGCGGCTCCGCGCCGGAGCTGAGATCGATGAAGCTCTCCTGTCCAGCGGCTTCAGGTCTTTTGGCGAAGTCTCGCCTGCGCCTTGTCGACCTGTCTCTCCACGTGACGCCACGCGTGCCGCACTCTCGCCAGCCACCGCCAGTTCCGCGGGCGCGACGCCTTCCAGTCGGCGTCTACCCGGGCACAGGACGTCACGACGGGCAAGTCGCTCGCCCACTTCACCGCGAAGGCGTGCCCGCTGGGGTAGAAGTCGTCCGGGAACTCGTGGAAGAGCGAATTGTGGAAGCAGAGCGCGTCGATCGCGTGGACGGAGAGCCCGCGCTTTCTCGCCTGGAGACAGAGATCGGCCCCGTAGAAGTGGAAGCCGAGCCGCGGGTCGAACCGAAGCGGCGTATCCCTGGGGACGGCCAGGAGCAGTTCGTCGACCGTGTCCACGGGGGCGGGCAGTTCGGCCTTCCCCTGCAGAAGGTACTGGCGGTCGACGACCCTCCCGATCCCGACCCTCTCCTCTCCCTCCGGCACGACGCCCCAGACGCCCACGACCCCGACGGGCCCTGACCGGCGGACGGAGACCAGCTGCCGGGTGAACCGGACATCCCACCCCTTCGGGAGGTACACGTCCTGGTGAACGCAGACCACGGTCCCGTGCGAGGCCCGACGGATGCCTTCGTTCAGCGCGTCGGCGGCGTTGCCGTACCCCCGCATCGGGATCACCTCGTGCGGGGACCCGGGCGCCAGACAGGGAGAACGGAGGAGGTTGGCGGCGAACCGATCCTCGTCGTTGACCGCGGCGACGAACGTCAATGGTTCCGCCGCCGGTTCCTCCTGCGCGCCGGCCGTGGTCGCCTCCGTGCCGGCGTCTTTCAGGGGGCGTCCACTGAAGATGTACTGAAAGACGCCGAGCTGGCGGCGGACCGCATTGGGGTGTACGCCCACCCTGCGCAGGTAGGGGGCGAGGGCGGCGAGGACCTCGGGCCGCGGACGGGAGCGATTGGCGTCCTCGATGGCCGGCGCGTAGCCCGCGTCGAGGAGGAGCTTCGTGAAGGTAGACCAGGTGTAGAACCGCAGGTGTGTCGAGTCCAGCAGCCCCATCTCGGTGTACTGGAAGTCGCCCCGCGCCAGGGCCTTGAAGATGCTGTGGTGTTGGATGTTGGGAATGGAGCAGACGATGAGGCCGTCTCTTCGCAGGAACCTTCGGTGCCTCTCCAGCACCTTCCCCGGGTCCCTCAGATGCTCCAGAACGTCGCCGTAGGTGATGCATTCCAGGGAGCCGGGCTCGAGCTCCGGGTCCTCCTCCTCCACGTCGATGCAGAAGTCCTTGTCCAGCCGAGCTTCAGCCCGACGAGCCGCGTCGGGATTCCGCTCCAGTCCGAAGACCCGGCGCTGGGGGGCCGCGTCCTTGAGGAACGCCCCGAACTTGCCGTCCGCGCAGCCGACGTCGAGGATATCCCGTGCGCCGCTGGGGACCGCGGCCGCGAGTTGGACGTTACACCCCTCGTAGTACTTTCTCGGCTTCGCCACCTGTTCCGCCAACCGCGCCTCCTCGACCACCCTGCCCGAAACGGGCGTCCTGCGCCAGGATTGCTCACCCGCGCCGGACGCCGGGGAAGGCAAAGTATACGAAACGAGGGGCGCCTTCAGGAACTCAAATTCTCCCCCACGATTCACCGACTCGTCTCCTGCGGAAGGGTGGGCGGGTGCTTCAGCGGAGGGAACGTGGGCGCCTTCCTCAATCTCAACCTGCTCTTCCTCAACCTGCTCTTCCTGGTCCTCCGTCGGACCTTCTGCTAGCTTGTGTCCATCCGGGAAAGCCGCCGCTTGCGCCCGAGGGAGATGGCGGCCTTCGCCCGCCCCCCACCCCTGCCCTCCCGCGAGGGGGGAGGGGGAGAGACTGCGCCCTAAGTGCACGTCAAACCTGGAGTATTAGCGTGGAAGTTCCCCCTCCCCAGCGCGGGAGGGGGAGGGGGCGCCGGAGGCCGGTTCGCGACTCGAGAGCCGGAACGTGCCTCCCGGAATGGAGTTGTCAGTCTTCAGTTCTCAAGCATCAGCGGTAATCGGCGGGTTTCCGCCAGAGGCGAGCCATGGCTCCTGAGGTGAGCGTCTGCGTGCCGACGTACAACGGCGCCCGGTACCTGAGGGAGGCCCTGGACTCCGTCCTCTGCCAGGACTTCCGCGACTTCGAGCTCCTCGTCATCGACGACGCCTCCCGGGACGATACCGCGGCGATCCTGGCCGAGTACGCCCGCCGGGACTCCCGGGTCCGGTGGCGGGCGAACGAACGCAACGTCGGCCTGGTCGGGAACTTCAACGCCTGCCTGCGGGAGGCGCGGGGCCGGTACGTGAAGTACCTCCTCCAGGACGACTTCTGGCTCTCGGAGCAGGCCTTGGGCCGGTACGTGGACGCCGTCGCGTCGAACGAGGGGGTGACCCTGGCGGCCTCGGCCCGCCGCGTCGTCGACGCCGATTCCCGCGGTGACGCGGTGGTCCGGGGCTGGGAGCGCGATCGGGTGGCGGACGGGACCGCCGTCCTGCGCGAGTGCCTCCTCGCCCGAAGAAACCTCGTCGGGGAGCCCTCCGCCGTCATCTTTCCCCGGGAGAAGGCAGGCGACGGATTCGACGCGAGCTACCCGCTGCTCACGGACCTCGAGATGTGGTTCCGGCTGCTCCGCCAGGGGCGCTTCGCCTACATTGCGGAGCCGCTGGCGGCCTTCCGCGTCCACGCCGCCCAGGAGACCCAAGTGCTCAAGGGGAAGCTCGCGCACCTGGATGACATGCCGCGCCTCGTCCTCGCCTACGCCGGGGAGGGGGGAGCCGGGTTGGGCCCCATCGACAGGACCCACCTCCTCCACCGCTGCTGCTACGCGATGCTGCGCCTCGTCAGGCGCCGGCAGGTGAGCCTCGGCTTCGCCGCGAGACAGATCCGGCGTCACTTCAGCCTGCCCGTGTTCGCGCTCCTGATTCCCATCTTTCGGGTGAGAACCTGGGCCCTGCGGGCACGGGGCAGGCGTTGAGCAGCATCCGCCGCCCCGTCCGGCCGGAGGGTGGGCGGGGTGCTCCAGCGCAGGGAACGAGGGAGTGGACTGAGTGGACTTCATGGACCGAATGGACTCGATGGACCCGTCCACGCCGTCCATATCGTCCACTACGTCCAGTACGTCCACCCCTCACGTGCCGTTGACCTTTTCGTTGCCCCTCTCCTTCGCGCTCTGATACGGTAAACGGCTCACCCGAGTCCGCAACGTGGAGCCGATGGAGCAGGAACTTTTCGAGGGCGACGGCGAGCGGCCCGACCTCGCGCCCTACGCGGCGCGAAGCGCCCTCTCCCGGGGCCGGCAGCACTCCGAGAGCTTCAAGGACCCGAGGCCCGCCTTCGAGCGCGACCGGGACCGGGTGATCCACTCGGCGGCCTTCCGGCGGCTCGAGTACAAGACCCAGGTCTTCGTCAACCACGAGGGCGACTACTACCGCACGCGCCTGACCCACAGCCTGGAGGTCGCGCAGATCGCCCGGGGGCTCGCCCGGCGGCTCCGCCTCAACGAGGAGCTCGCCGAAGCGCTGGCACTCGCCCATGACCTCGGCCACACGCCCTTCGGACACACGGGCGAGGAGGTCCTGAACCGCCTCATGGCCGGCGAGGGCGGGTTCGAGCACAACCTCCAGGGGCTGCGGGTCGTCACGCTGCTCGAGGAGCACTACCCCGGCTTCCCGGGCCTCAACCTCACCTGGGAGGTGCGCGAGGGGATCGTGAAGCACCGGTCGAGCTGGGACGGCGCTCCCAGAGACCTGGAGGAGTACGAGCCGGACCTCCAGCCGACCCTGGAGGCCCAGCTCATCGACTTGGCCGACGAGATCGCGTACAACAATCACGACATCGACGACGGCCTCGAGGCCGGCTACCTGCGGCGCGAGGAGCTCGAGGAGGTCCCGCTCTGGCGCGAGGCGCGGGAGCGCACGCGTGAGAGGAGCCCCGGGTCGCAGGGCCGCCCTGCCATCTACCAGACGATCAGCACGCTCATCGGCTGGATGATGGCGGACCTCGTGGACGCCTCGCTCGCGGCCTTGAGGAGGGCCGGCGTCCGGACCGCGAAAGACGTCTGCCGGGCGGGGGAGCGCTTGATCCGCCGCTCCGAGGGGATGGAGAAGCGAAACCGCGAGCTCAAGGCGTTCCTGCTCGAGAAGCTCTATCGGCACCCGAAGGTGGAGGCGATGCGCTTCAAGGCCGAGCGCATCGTCCAGGAGCTGTTCGCGGCGTACGAGGCCCGGCCGAGCCTGATCGCCCTCCCGGCGAGGCACCGTGTCGAGCGGGACGGCCTCCGGCGCGCCATCTGCGACCTGATCGCCGGCATGACCGACCGCACCTGTCTCGAAGAGTACCGGCGCCTCTTCGATCCCTACCAGAAGGTGTGACCCGTGGCGGAGCCCTGGGCCCATCGCGTCGAATACGACCTCTTCCGGCTCGTCGAGAGGGCCTTCTCCGGCCTCAACTGGAAGCGCCGGAGCGCGCTGGGACGGGCGGTGGGTCGCCTCTGGCACGCCGTGGACGCCCGCCACCGCGGCATCGCCCTGGAAAACGTCGGCGCTGCCTTCCCGGAGTGGAGCGCGGCCGAGGTCCGCCGGCTGGTGAGCGCCAACTTCCAGCACCTGGGTGTCACGGGGGCCG
Organism: Deltaproteobacteria bacterium; assembly: GCA_016218905.1. The sequence continues at coordinate 4,401 of JACRCS010000201.1, read as the reverse complement.
AGTGCCTGGGCCTCCGGTCTGCGACGGCCGAGGAGGTGCGGGACCGGGTCCGCTTCGCCGGGACCGAGCACCTGGACGAGGCGAGGGCGCGCGGCAAGGGCGTCTTCCTCCTGACGGGGCACGTGGGGAACTGGGAGCTCGCCGGGGCTGCCATGGCGGTCAACGGGTCCCCGTTCGCCGCCGTGGGGAAGAGGCTCGCGAACGGGGCGGTCGACCGCCGGGTCATCGAGCTGCGGGAGCGCTTCGGGAGTCGGATCATCCCCCACCGCCGCGCGGTCTCCCAGGTGCTGCGCGGCCTCGGCCGGGGGGAACTCATCGCGTTCCTGATGGACCAGCGCCCCCGCCGGAACGAGGCCGTGGAGAGCCGCTTCTTCGGCCGGCGCGTCGCCACGAACCACGGGCTCGCGCTGCTCGCCCTCAAGACCGGCGCGCCCGTCATCCCGGTCTTCGACGAGCGGACCGGCGAAGGCCACGTGCTCACCTTCCATCCGGCGCTCGAGCCGCCCCGGGAGGGCGAGCGCGAGGAGCGGATCCGGCGCTACACCGCGCTCTTCGACGAGATCATCGAAGCGGCCGTGCGCCGGCGGCCGGAGCAGTGGTTCTGGGTACACCGCCGCTGGCGCCTTCCGTGGAAAGAGGCGTGAAGAGGGCGGCCGCCTTCCTCGACCGGGACGGCACGATCATCCGGGAGGCCGACTACCTCTCGCGGCTGGAGGACCTGGAGCTCCTTCCCGGCGCGGCAGTCGCGCTGAAGCGCCTTGGCGAAGCGGGCTTCCTGCGCCTGGTGGTGACGAACCAGTCCGGCGTCGCCCGGAAGTTCTTCGACGCCGCCTTCGTGGAAGCCGCGCACGAGGAGCTCCGGCAAAGGCTTCGCGACGAGGGGGGCGACGTCGACGGGTTCTACGTCTGCCCGCACCACCCGGACCACTCGGGCCCGTGCGGCTGTCGAAAACCCCTGCCCGGCCTCGTGCTCCGGGCCGTGGCGGAGTGGGCCGTGGACCTCTCCGCCTCCTGGGTCATCGGAGACAAGGCGAGCGACGTTGCGCTCGCCCGGGCGGTCGGGTGCCGCGCGGCCCTCGTGAGGACCGGCTACGGGCGGGCGACGGAGGCCGAGTTGCGGGCGAGCGGGACGGTCGCGGACGTCACGGCGGACGACCTCCTCGCGGCAACCGAGGAGATCCTGGCCGGAGAAGGGGCAGGGAAGGGGAGAGATGGAAGAGATCGGTAAGGTCGACGAGGAGAGCTGGTTCTTCCGGAACGTGGTGAAGCGGCGTGTTCCCCTGGGCTTCGTGCTCGCCGCGCTCTTCCTCGTCTTCTCGGACCCGAGCCGCGCCAGCGTCTTCTGGGGCTTGTGGCTCGCGCTGGCGGGGGAGGCCCTGCGCACCTGGGCGTCGGGCGTGATCGTGAAGGCGAAGACGCTGGCGACCGAGGGACCCTACCGCGTCATCCGAAACCCCCTCTACGCCGGCAACTTCCTCATCGGCCTGGGGGTGGCCGTCATGGGCGGACGACTCTGGCTCGTCGTGCTCTTCCTCGCCGGCTTCCTCCCCGTCTACCACGCCCTCGCCCGGAAGGAGGAGAAGCAGCTGCTGGAGCGCTATGGGGAGGCGTTCATCGCCTACTGCCGCGACGTGCCGCGCTTCGTTCCCCGCAGCCTCCCTTGGCCGCTGCCGCGGGCGCCGTACGACGCGCAACGGATGTTCCGGGTCCACCGGGAGTGGCAGGCGTGGCTCGCGCTCTACACCGTCACGATGTACCTCCTCTTGACCGCGGACTGAAATCAGAGAAGGAGGACGCCATGTCCCTCAAGCCCGAGCTCCTCGAGATCCTGGTCTGCCCCCAGTGCAAGGGCGACCTCGACTACCGCGACGCCGAACAGGCCCTGCTCTGCCACGCCTGCAAGCTTCGGTACCGCATCGAGGACGACATCCCGGTGATGCTCATCGACGAGGCCACGCCCATCGAGGGCTGATCCGCATGGTCGTGCTCCAGGTGACGAGTTCCAGCGCCCAATCGGGCGGCGTCCTCCAGGCGATCCTCCTGACCCGGGGACTGCGCGAGCGGGGACACCGGGTGCTCTTCTGCGGCCCGGCCCCGTCTCCCGCGCTGGACGCGGCGGCCAGAGAGGGCGCCGAGACCGTCGCCCTCCGGTTTCGCACGGTCGGGGATCTGTGGCGCAGCTCCCGGGAGCTGCGGCGCCTGGCCAGGAGCGCCGGGGCCGACCTGGTCCACGCCCACCACACGAAGGGCCACAACGTGGCCCTGCTCGCCACCTTCGGCGGCGGTTTCCCTCCCGTGATCGCCAACCGCGGCGTGCTCTTTCGTCCGGAGTTCCCGGCCAAGTTCCGGAGCCGCCGGACGGCGGCCATCATCACGAACTCCGCCCGGGTAAAGACGGTCCTCCAAGAGAGCCGCGTCCCGGGGCGGAAGATCCACGTCGTCTACAACGCAACCGAGTTCGGCGACCTCGCCGAAACGGCCGAGGGCGCTCGGGCCCTGCGCCGCGAGTTGGACCTGGAGGGCGCTTCGCCGGTCATCGGCACGGTGGGGAGCGGAAAGCGGGAGAAGGGCTTCCTGTACCTCGTCGATGCCATGCCCGGCATCCTTCGCCGCTTCCCGGAGGCCCGCTTCCTCCTGGTCGGCGGCTACACGGAGAAGTTCCTGCCGCGCATCGCGGAGCTCGGCCTCGAGGAGCGCTGCCGGGTCACGGGCTTTCGCGCCGACGCGAGAGCCCTCATGGCGCTCATGGACGTTTTCGTCCTTCCGTCCATCGACATGGATTCGTGTCCGAACGTCCTCCTGGAAGCCATGGCGCTCGGCGTCCCCGCGGTGGGGACGGACGTCGGAGGCGTCGCCGAGATCCTGGAGGAGGGCCGGGTGGGCACGCTCGTGCGGCCCGGGGACCCCGGAGAACTGGAGCGGGCGGTCTGCTCCCTCCTCGAGCGGGCGGACGGGGGGAAGACCCTCGGCCGGCTCGGGAGCGAGCGGATTGCGGGCGGGTTTACCCTCGAGCGCAAGACCGAGGAGACGCTCAAGGTCTATCGGAGCGTGCTCGGCGGGGCGCGGTCGGATGCCTGAACGGGACCCGCGGGGCGAGGGCCGGCCGCTCCTCTCGGCGACGATCGTCTGCCGGGACGAGATCGAGAAGATCCGCGGCGCGCTCGAGAGCGTGCGCTTCTGCGACGAGGTGATCGTCGTCGACTCGGGGAGCACCGACGGCACGCTGGAGGTCTGCCGCGAGCTCGCGGACGTCGTCGTGGAGCGTCCCTGGCCGGGGCACGTGGAGCAGAAGAACTTCGCCTTCTCGCTCGCCCGGGGCGAGTGGCTCCTCTCCCTGGACGCCGACGAGCGCGTCACTCCCGAGCTCGCCGCGGAGATCCGCGCGCTCCTCGCGGGCTCCCCCGCGATGGACGGGTACCGCGTCACCCGGCATGTCCACTACCTCGGGCGGTGGATCGACCACTCGGGCTGGTACCCCGAGCCGCGGATCCGGCTCCTCCGGACCGGCCGCGGGAGGTGGGAGGGCGTCAACCCTCACGACGAGATCCGGGTGGACGGGCCCGTGGGCCGCCTGCGGGGCGAGATCGTGCACTACACCTACGACGACATGGAGAACCACGTCCGGACGCTCAACCGCTTCAGCTCGATCCTGGCGGCGGAGCACCGGAAGCGCGGCCGGAGGTTCTCCTGGTTCTCCCTGCTCGTCCGGCCGCCGCTCGAGTTCCTGAAGAAGTACGTCCTGAAGCGCGGCTTCCTCGACGGAGCGCCGGGCTTCTACGTGGCGAGCCTCTCGGCGGTCCACGTCTTCCTCAAGATCGCCAAGCTCTGGGAGCTCGAGAGGGTCGGTTCCCGCAGGCCGTGGAGAGACGGTGGCGCATAGCCCCAGAATCCTCGTCATCCAGACCGCCTTCCTGGGCGACGTGGTCCTCACGACGCCCCTCTTCCGGGGGCTCAAACGGCTCTTTCCCGACGCGCACCTGACCGCCCTGGTGACGCCCGCGGCTTCTCCCCTCCTGGAGGGCGATCCCCACCTCGATGCCCTCTGGACCTACGACAAGAGGCGAGGGGAGACCCTCCTGAGCATGGCGCAGAGGATCCGCGCCGGGCGCTTCGACCGGCTGATCTGCCCACACCGTTCCCACCGGACGGCGCTCCTCGCCCTCCTCTCGGGCATCCCGGAGAGGATCGGCTTCCGGGACGCGGGTTTCGCTCGGGCGTACGGCCGGCGGGTCGACCGGCCGCTCTCGGCGCACGAGGTGGACCGGAATCTGGCGCTTCTCCGGGGACTCGGACGAGAACCGCTGCCCGAGGACCGGGTCCTCGCGGTCGAGTACTCCGCGGACGAACGAGCCGCGGTCGAAGAGCTGGTCGCGCGAGCGGGTTTTTCCCCGTCGGAGCGGC
>JACRCS010000200.1 GCA_016218905.1 Deltaproteobacteria bacterium | reverse complement strand
CTCGCCTCCGAGGCCTTTCTCCTCAAGTCGGCCGTGGAGTCCGTCTTCGCCGCCGTCGCCGTCCCCGCGAGACAGAAGGGGCTGCGGATGCTCCTCGACGTCCGTCCCGAAGTGCCCGGGATGGTGGTGGGCGACGAGGGGCGGCTCCGGCAGGTCCTCGTCAACCTCGTTGCGAACGCCGTGAAGTTCACCGACGAAGGAGAAGTCGAAGTCCGGGTGGAGCTCGCCGACGGGGCAGCCGCCGGCCGGGTCCGGCTCCTCTTTACCGTACGGGACACGGGGATGGGTATTCCCGAAGACCAGCGCGACACGATCTTCGACAGCTTTCAGCAGGTGGGGCGCTCCACCCATCCCAAGTACGGTGGGACGGGCCTCGGCCTCACGATCGCGAAGCAGCTCATCGGCCTCATGGGCGGCGACATCTGGGTGGCGAGCCGTGTGGGGCAGGGCAGCAGCTTTCGCTTCACGGCCGAGTTCGGCGCCGTGACCCAAGAAGAAGCTGTGCCGCGGCCGCAGCCCACGGCGGCACCTGTCCTCGGCTTCCTAGAGGGGGGGCGGAAGCTGCGTGTCCTCGTGGCCGAGGACAACCCGGTGAACCAGCTCCTGGGCGCGGAACTGCTCCGCCGGCTCGGGCATGAGGTCGTGCTCGCTTGTGACGGGAGAGAGGCGTTGGAAGCGCTCGCCAAGCGTTGCGCGGACGTAGTTCTGATGGACATAGAGATGCCCGTGATGGGCGGAGTCGAGGCCACGAGGGAGATCCGGGAGGGCCGCATCGCGGGCTGCCCGCGGGACCTCCCCGTGATCGCGCTGACGGCGCACGCGATCGCCGGGGACAGAGAACGGTTCCTCCAGGCCGGCATGGACGATTACCTGTCGAAGCCGTTCGACCGAGGCCAACTCGCCTCGGTCCTGCACCGAGTGGTTGCCGGCCGTAAGCCTTACGAGTGCCGGGAACCTGTCGAGGAATGCGAACTCGACCGCCGGGTGTACACCTACGTGATCGGTCCGGACGACGTGATCGCGTTCGTCAACGAGGAGTGGCTCGCTTTTGCCCGGGAGAACGACGCTCCCGAGTTGACGTGGGAGCGGGTGGTCGGCCGGCCACTCTGGGACTTCCTCCAAGGCGGCGAGGTGAGGGCGTTGCACCGGGAACTTCTGCAAGCCGTCCGGCGCAGCGGCGACCGCAGGCGCCTCGGCTTTCGGTGCGATTCCTCGCAGACGCTCCGGTGGATGGAGATGGAGCTGGTGCCGTCGCCGGGAGGCGCAGTCGAGTACCGCTGCCGTGTGCTCCAGCAGGAGCCCCGCCCGCCTGTTCGATCGCTCGAGCGACGGGGCGAGCACTCGGCGGGAGTCGTGGAGTGCTGCAGCCTTTGCCGCCGTTTCCTGACGCCCGCGGGTTGGAGCGAAGCGCAGGCAGCGCCGGAAGAGCTCGGGCTCGGAGCCGAGAGGCCGCCCCGGATCAACGAAGGCTTCTGCCCCGACTGCGCCGCCCGCATCCGGGCCAAGCTCGCGAGCCTCTAACGTACGCTTCTCCGAAGCGTCGGGTCAGCCCTTTCAGGTGCTCCCGGAGCACTGAGGTGAGGCGCACGGCTCGACGGCGAGCTTGGCCATGACCGGTGAACCGACTGCAGCCCCGGCTTTCGGCGCTTCGCTTCCCGAGGGCTTGCCCTGCCGCAGCAGCCGCGACGAGTTCGCGAGGATCCCGAGGTCGGGCAGGGACTGGGCCGCGGCGGCGAGGATCGGGGGCAGGAACCCGAGGGCCGCCAGGGAGAGCCCGACGACGTTGTAGAGCGCCGTGAACGCGATGTTCATCTTCACCACGCCCATGGTGCGCCGAGCGCCCCGAAGCGCCGCGGGAACGAGGTTCCAGTCCTCCCTCAGGAGCGCCAGGTGGGCGGCCTCGATGGCGACATCCGATCCCGCGGCTCCCATCGCGATGCCCACGTCGGCCTGGGCAAGGGCGGGAGCGTCGTTTACCCCATCCCCTACCATGACGACAGTACGCCCCTTGGCCTGGTACTCTTTGACGATCGCGATCTTCTGGTCGGGCAGGAGATTGGCCCGGAACGCGACGCCCAATTCTCCCGCCAGCGCGGCGGCGGTGCGTTCGTTGTCTCCCGTCAGGAGTTCGATCTGCTCGATGCCCAGGCCGCGTATGGCGTCCAGGGCGGCGGGGACGTCCGAGCGCACGGTGTCCGCCGCAGCGAGTACTCCTGCGGCCTCTCCGTCGCAGGCGACCAACAGGAGGGTCTTGCCCTGCCGTTCGAGCTCCTCGGCGACGGGCAGTGAGCCGAACCCACTGGCCATCCTGCTGCTCCCGACGGAGACGGAGACTCCGCCCACCCGAGCTCTCACCCCCTGGCCCGGCAGGGACTCGAACCCCTCCGGCTCTTCTACGGGAACCCCGCGTTCCTTGGCCGCGGTCCGGACCGCCTCGGCCAGCGGGTGCTCGGAGTAGCGCTCGGCCGACGCCGCGAGAGAGAGGAGCTCGGACTCTCGCCACTTCCCCACAGGGACGACGTCGGTGAGGCGAGGCCGACCGAGCGTCAACGTCCCGGTCTTGTCCAAGAGGAGCACGTCGGCGCGAGCGAGCGCCTCGAGGTACTTCCCGCCCTTGATCAGGAGGCCGCGCTTGGCGCCGGCGCCGATCGTGGCCAGCATGGCGATGGGAGTGGCGAGGGCAAAAGAGCACGAGCAGGCGACGACGAGGACCGCCGAGGCAGAGAGCGTGTCCCGGCGAAGGAGGAGCGTGAGCAGGGCGAGGAGGCTCACGACGGGCAGATAGTAGGCTGAGAACTTGTCGGCGATCCGCTGGACGTCGGCTCGGCTTCCCTCCGCCTCTTCCACGAGTTTGATCACGCGTCCGAAGGTCGTATCCGCTCCCACGTGCGTCGCCCGGACGCGGAGGCTCCCGAGCAGGGCGATGGTGGCGGCGAAAACGCTTGAGCCCGTGCGAACCTCCACCGGCATGGACTCGCCCGTGACGGAGGACTGGTCGATGGTCGCCCGCCCCGCAACGATCTCCCCATCGACCGGAATCTTTTCTCCGGGCCGGACGACGACGACCTCGCCCGGTCGGACCTCCTGAACGGGGACCTCGGCCTCTTCCCCGCCGCGCTCGACGCGAGCTGTCCGCGGAGCGAGGGCCGTGAGGTCTTTCACCGCCCGCCGGGCCCGCTCGGCCGTGAACTGTTCCGCGTAGTCCCCGACCCGCATGAAGAACACGACCACGACGGCCGTAGCCCACTGCCCCACGGCGAGGGCGGCGAGAGCTCCCAGGGTCATCAGGGTATGGGAGACGACCTGGCCTCGGAGGGTGGCGAGGACGACCTTCCGGAAGACGGGGTACCCTCCCACGAGGACGATGGCCAGCCCGACCGGCCAGGGTACCCTCGCCGTGACCGCCGCGAAAACCCCGAGCCACTCCCCGATGAGCACGACGAAGAGCACCGCGCCGAAGACGAGCCCCAGGAGGCCGAGCACCCGCCGGTGGAAGCCCGCGAGAGGGCTCGCTTCGGCCGGGGCCGACTGCGCGCCGCCTGCCGGTTCTTTCGTGTCCGGGATGACCCCGTAGCCGGCGCCCTCGATGGCGCGGCGCAGCGCGTCCACCGTTGTCCGCCCCGGGTCCAGGCGGACTGCCGCTTTGCCCGTCGAGATGAAGACTTCCACGGATTGCACCCCGGGTACGCGGGTCAGCGCATCCCGGACGTGCTTCGCGCAGTCGGGGCAATCCAGTCCCGAAACCCGGAGCTCGAGGCGGGCAGCCGCTTCTCGGTCGCTCATCACGTGATCCTCCTCGCGGCCTCCTCGGTGAGACACAGGCCGTAGTCCAGGAGGATGACAGTAGTCTGTGTATTCTTGGTCGGTCAAGCCCGGTCGTCGGCGGGGCCGAGAGCGAGAGAGATCACTGATCACTCCGGACGAGCGCCACGTAACACTGAGGGTCGTCGCCGAGGTAGTCGGGCGTGCCGCCCGCGGCGAAGGCGACGGCGCGGCAGCCTCTGCAGTCGGCCCAGCGGTCACAGCGGCCGCACGCGCCCGTGTAGCTCGTCTTGTCCCGGAGGCGCTGGAGCACCTCCGAGTTGGCCCAAACCTCCCGGAGGGAATCGGTGCGGAGATTCCCGATCGGGAGCGGCAACCGCCGGCAGGGGTAGAGGGTGCCGTCCGGCATCAGCGTGACGCCCCAGAGCCCGGCCGCACAGCCTCCCACGGGAACATCGCCCAGACGGTGCGCCTCTTCGGCCGAGGTGAGAGGGTCCCGCGTGCTGATCGCCAGGCCGTCCGTACCCGCCGAGGCGAGGGTGCGGTAGACCTCTCGGAGCTCGGCGGGGTCAAGCATCTGAGCCTCGAGTTCGCTTCCCCTGCCCCAGGGCACGAGCCGCGAGAACCCGATCCGCTGCACCCCGGTCGCCCGGGCGATCGCCACGAGCTCGTGGACGTGGGGTGCATTGAGCCGCGAGAGCGTGACGTTGAGGTCCACCCGGACCCCGCTCGCGAGCAGGCGGCCGACTCCCCGGATCGCCGCCTCGAAGCTGCCGCGTCCGCGAATCCGATCGTGGACCTCCTCGGGGCCCTCCAGGCTCACCTGCGCACCGGCGAGGCAGGTCTCGGCCAGCCTGTCCGCGGCCCGTTGGTCGACCAGGGTGCCGTTCGTGAGGAGCCAGGCCGCGAACCCTCCCGCGTTCAGTGCCGCCAGGAGGTCGAAGAGCTCGGGACGAAGGAGCGGCTCTCCGCCCGTCAGGTGGAAGGCCGGCGCCATGGGCGCGTCGCAGAGCTCGCCCCACGCGTCGACCGCCTCGGCCACCTCGTCGGCGACGGCCAGGAGTTCCGCGAGCGTGAGCTCCGCCGAGGCAGCACCCGTCTGGTAACAATGCGTGCAGGCGAGATTGCAGCGCTCGGTGAGGTGCCACTGGAATACGAACTCACTTCCTCCCGTCATCTCACTCCTGCGGCCACCAGGATACCGGCCTGCGGGCCCGGTTGGTGGGGTTCCGCCCCGAAGAGCCTCGCCAGGGGCGGCACGGGATCAGTCTCGGGGAACTGCTTCGTCTCGTCGCTCGACCAGCGACCTCAGCCCTTTCAGCTCTTTCACTTGAGGCAGGCTCGAACGGATGTCTGGGCAGACGCCTTCTTCAAGCTTCCCCAGAGCGCCGCTTCCTTCTCCAGGGTCTTCCGGTCCAGGACTTTCTTCATCGCACTCTCCTTGCGCAGGCTTCTCGCGTGGGGCCCGCAGGCTCGGCCGGTGAGTCCCAACGATTGAAGCGCCATTCGGGGCGTTGTCAATCTGGGTTTCCTATGCGGATCGTAGCCCAGGGTCAGGTTCGTGGTGACGGCGTCGACTCCAGGCATCTCGCCCTCGGTCAGGATCCAGAGGCTTCCGAGCGAGCGCACGCGTTCGGTTCCCTGGAACTTCTCGGACGGCTGGTCCGGCGCCATCTTCGCTTCGCCTTCTACGTCCCACTCGCCCACGAATCTTTCGAGCCACCGGTGTTCCTTCTCCGGCACGGCCTTTGTCGCACACGCCTCGCTGGTCTTCGTATTCTCCATCGTCTCATCCCTCTGAGGTGAGCGTCTCCCTTGTCCTGCGGTAATGGTTCCTCGCTAGGCGGGCAAGGGCTGCCGGCGTCACGTCCGAGGCACCTACGTAGGTGGCGCTCCAATCCCCTACACACAGAATAGAGTCCTTCCCTCACGAGAAGTAGGGTTTCCCCCCACGAGAAGTAGGACTCTTACTACTCCCTCCCCCCAACCGAGCCCATACCCTGCTACCATCTCAATGTGTAAACCTCTCAAAGACAACGCAAGGAGGGATCAATACGGATAAATTTTGAACCATTCTGATTGAAAAGTCTTACAGGACTAGGAAGGAAAGGAGGAGAAGGCGAAGAGAGGCGTTTGAAGTTTGCTCACCACTGCTCTTGGTCGGATTCGTATGGGGAGGATCTGTCGCCCGGAAGAAAGGTGAAGACGATGAAGACAGGGATGAGCCCCGTTCCATCTTGCAGAGCAACTGCTTTCCGCCTCTTCACGGCGGCGGCGCTGACGTGGCTGGGCCTTCTGGCGGGCACCGGGGAAGCGCAGGTGCAGACCTTGTACTGCCCTGCGCCGGGTTTCGGTGAGGTCCTCGTTCCTCCTGTTCCTGGAGTTCTTCCGTTTGTTCCTCTCTCCTCCCTCAAGACGGTAGCCAATCCGGTGCTCCCGAAGGACCCGGTCACCTTCTTGCCCGGCTTGAGGGCGGACCTCGTCGATTACGTCGCGAATCTCACTGCAGCCACCCAGCTGGGCAAGGCTCTCTTCTGGGACATGCAGGCCGGAAGCGACAACAAAACGGCCTGCGCCACGTGCCACTTCCATGCCGGCGCGGACAGCCGCGACCGCAACCAGCTCAACCCGGGCGCGAACGGCCTCTGGGATGACTACGGGCCGGACGTGACCCTGGCGCAGGCGGACTTTCCCTTTACGGATGTGATCGCCCACATCGACGTGGACAACATCGCGGGCTCGCAGGGCATCCGCAAGAGCGCCTTTTTGGGCGTCAGCAAGGGGAAGGAGTCGACTGCGGCCCTCGCCGACCCCGTGTTCAACGTCGGGGGCGTCAACGTGCGGCAGGTGACGGGGAAGAACAGTCCCTCGGTCGTCAACGCGGTGTTCAACCATCGCCAGTTCTGGAACGGACGCGCCCAGCCCGAATTCAACGGCGTGAACCCTTGGGGGAACAGGGACTCCACCTTACCGCGGGTCTGGGTGGTAAATGCGAAGGGAGCACCGGTTCAGATCGAAATCCGGATCCAGAACGCGAGCTTAGCGTCCCAGGCCGTCGGTCCGGTGCTCAACGACGTCGAGATGTCCGCCTCCGGGAGAACGTTTCCGGACGTCGGCAAGAAGCTCCTCGCCCTGAAGCCGCTAGGGCTCCAGAAGGTAGACCCGACCGACAGCGTACTGGGCGGAGTGGCCGATACCACCACGGGGAAGGGCCTCCAGGTCTCCTATAAGACGCTAATCCAGACGGCGTTCCAGCCCAAGTGGTGGAACTCCAGCAAGAGCGTGACGATCGGCGGCAAGACCTACTCGATGATGGAAGCCAACTTCTCCCTCTTCTGGGGGCTCTCCATCATGCTCTATGAGGCCACCCTGGTCTCGGACATGACCCCCATGGACCAGTATTTGGAAACGAGGGTCTTCGACACTTTTCAGCTCGATCCGGACACCGGTTTGCCTCTGTTGGTCGCCCATGCCCCCGCCCGCCTGGACCCGGTGGTCGGTCGGCTCGCCGCTGAAGGCATCAGCCTCACGGTGGACGACATCCTCAAGGGTCTCGATCTCTTCGAGCTGCCCGTGGCCCCGTTGGTGAACGGCATCCCCCAGGCTCCGCCTCCTGCCAAGACGGGGGTCGGCTGCGCCTTCTGTCACGTGGGCGCCGCGACTACCGGCGCGACGGTGGCGAACCTGCTCACGCATCCGGCAGAGCCCGGCGACGTCGTGCTCCGGAACGCGGGGTTCGACCTGAGGATGGAGCGGATGTTCATGCAGCTCCCGCCCGTGCCCGCCGGCACGGACACGATCACGTACGACCCCGCTACGTACGCGGTCACGGTGACCGGCATCGGAGGCTTTCCAGCGACGCCCCCCTTCCTCGCCGAGTCCGCGGTTTACGACTCCGGCTGGTACAACATTGGCGTCCGCCCCACCATGGACGACCCCGGTCTCGGGGGGCAGGACCCCTTCGGCAATCCCCTCTCCTGGACCGAGCTCTTTCAGGCGCTCCCGGACCCGGGGATCATCACGGTCCCCGGAGGCGGGCTCGGCTGCGCGACCTCGCCGCCGGCCGCTTCCCCCACCTCTCCCTTCGCCGGAGAGGTGCTGAACCCGCTCACCGGGCTTCCGCTCCTCTCGGGCCCTCTCGCGGGAGAGGAGCCGACCGATGTCGCCGGATCCTTCAAGACCCCCGGTCTGCGAAACGTGGAGCTCACCGGCCCCTACTTCCACCACGGCGGCCACTCCACCCTCTGGCAGGCGATGGAGTTCTACGACCAAGGGGGAAACTTCGCGAATGCGACCCTCTCTCCGCTCATTCGGCCCCTGGGGATGACGCCGGACCAGGTGAAGGCGCTCGTGGCCCTCCAGCTGGCTCTCACGGACGCGCGCGTGCTCTACCAGCAGGCGCCCTTCGATCATCCGGAGCTGGTCATTCCCAACGGGAGCCCGGACGGTTCCGACAGGACGCTCGCGGCCGTCGGCCGGGCGGGCTCGACGGCTCCGCTCCAGCGCTTCCTGGGCCTGAACCCGTTTCAGCCGTAGAAGAAGGAGGAAAGATCATGACCCTGCGAGAACTGAGAGTGACCAGGCGAGATATGCTCCGATGGGGGATCATGGCGGGAGGCGCGACCCTGATCGGCCGCAGGGCTTGGGCCGAGTGCCTCGATCAAACGCCGATCCCGATCCACGAGGCGATGTATGATTGCGGGGTGGGTGGCGAGCCTTTCCCGACCAGCCCGTTCATCCTCGAGCCGTTCAACGACCCGCTGCCCATCCCGACGGCCCTGGCCCGGGGGTGGAGGAGGCCTGACGGCACGCTGGATCCGTTCGCTGCGGATGCGTGGACGGTGCGGGAATCCGCCTTCGGGCCCGGCGTTGTCCTCCCAGGCCCGGGCGAAGGCCACCAGGACGCGCTCGGTCACCGGTACAACGGACCGGGCATTCCGTTCGCAGGGACGCATCAGCTCTGGACGGACGGGACCGGGGTCTCGGGGTTACCGGGAACCCAGGTGCCGGGATTCCCGCTGCCGAACCCGATCCTCTACCACATCCGGCTTCAGGTGAGGACCCACAGCTTCACCAGCTCGCCGGTCATGCCCATCGACAAGAACGGCAATCCGGTGGCACCGCCGCCGGACGTGGTCACGATCTTCGGCAAGTACTACCTGCCGCCCAGCGCCATCTGCGGCTTCAACGGCACGTTCCCGGGCCCCCTGATCAACGCGGAATATGGGCGTCCTGTCCTCGTCCGGTTCGAGAACGACCTGGACTTCAACCCTCTGTGCCTCGACCGCCAGGACTTCGGGGCTCCCGACTGGGCCTTCCTCACCCACCTCCACAACGGCCACACAGCGCCGGAGAGCGACGGCCAGCCGCACCACCTGACGGACAACGACGGCGGCTACCTGCCCGGCCAGTGGTCGGACAACCTTTATCTCATGTACCCGGCCGGCAACGATCCGGCCGAGATCCAGTCGTTCCTCTGGTTCCACGATCACCGCATGCACCACACCGGGGCGAACGTCTACAAGGGCATGGTGGGTCTCATGCCCCACTACGACCCGGTGCTGGATCCGGGGGACGAGAGGGCGCGTTTCGGAAAGCACTCCAAGGCGTTGGGCCTGCCGGGCATCCGGACGGACAACCCGGACGGCACCTTCGACGTCAAGTACGATATTCCGCTCGCGCTCTACGACTGGTGCGCGGATGACGGGGTGACCGAGCACCGGGACATCCATACTCCCCCGGAAAAGTGCGGCCAGACCCATCCCGAATGGTGGGGACAGTCTTTCTTCCGCCATTACCCGAACCACGGGTTCGTGGGCGACATCTTCACGGTGAACGGCGTGGCCTTCCCGGTCCTTCACGTCTACCGCCGGAAGTACCGGCTTCGCTTCCTGGGCGCCTCGATCGCGCGAATCTACCAGCTCTGGCTCATGCAGGGCACGCCGCAACCGGCGCCCGGCTCCCAAGGACAGTGGCAGCTCCCGGACGGGCAGCAGTGCATGCGGTTCACCCAGATCGCGAGCGAGGGCGGGCTCCTGCCCAAATCGATCGTTCGCGACTCTTTCGAGATTTGGCCTGCGAAGCGGCGGGAGTTCGTCGTGGACTTCACCCAATACATGGACAAGTCGCCGACCAGCCCAGGCGACGTGATCTACCTCGTGAACACCCTCGAGATGCCCACCGGGCGCAAACCCAGGTTCCCCTTCGACGCGGATTTCGTTCCCACGGGCTATCGCGTGCCCATGCTGAAGATCGTCATCGACGGCGACCCACCCGAGCCGGATTACAGTCAGGTCCCGAACAAGCTGCGCGACATGCCGGGGATTCCCAACAAGTTGGACGACCTGCCGCACAGGCTCTTCCGACTGGAGCGGGGCGGCGGCGCGCCGGGCGAGGAGACCGAGTGGCTGATCAATGGGCAGGAGTTCGACCCGCTCAACGCCCTGGCCTTGCCTGTCCAGGGCAACCCCGAGGTCTGGACGGTCGAGAACGGCAGCGGCGGCTGGGTGCACCCGATGCACATGCACCAGGAAGAGCACACGACGCTCTCGCGCAACGGGGTGAAGGCTCCCGACGAGCTGCACCCGGACGATACCGGAAAGGAGGATGTGGTGGCGCTCTACCCCAACGAATCCGTGACGTTCTATCGGAATTTCAGGACATTCAAGGGCAAGTACGTCGCCCACTGCCACAACCTGGCGCACGAGGACCACAACATGATGTTCGGGTGGACCATCGTCTGAGCCGGGCTGCGACGATGAAACGGCAACCATAGCGTTCGCAAAGCTCACGGAGGCAACCCCGGCCGTGAGGGAAGTGCGGAGCCCGAATTCGGGCTCCGCACTCGCTCCGAGGGGCAACGCAGCCCTTTGGAGTGGCGGCGGGGACGGTGGTGCAGAAGAGCATTGCGGGACAAGGCTCTTGCTTACCAGCGTCCCCGAGTCATTGTTCCGAGGCGTTCAGAACCAATCTTCCAGGCGCAGGCCTGCCACTCGCCCAAACTCACCGGTGTTGTGAGTCACGAGCACGCCCGAGTTGGCCAGAGCGGTTCCGGCAATCAGGGTGTCGAAAGGCCCGATCGGTTCGCCACGGCGCTCGAGTGCCACACGAACTTCGGCCGCCGCCTTCGCTGCCGGTTGATCGAAGGGCAGCACGACGAGGGCCGAGGCAAGTTCCTCGAGCTGCCGGCGCCGTGTCTTGGCGGCCGGTGTCTTGCGGACTCCCACTTCCAGCTCGAACAAGACGATGGCCGGCAGACCCACCGCGCCCGGGGGCGTGGCGAGAAGGCGTTCCGCAACGTGGCCCAGCCCCTTCAGGAAGTACACCACGGTGTTGGTATCCAGGACGTACATCACAGAGGCTCTCTCTCGGCGTCCTCCGGCACGCCCTCCCGGACCTCCTCAGCCGTGGGCATGTCCTTCCAAGCGCCGGCCAGCCGTACGAAGGCCTCGGGCCACGTCTCCCGAGTCCGCTCCTGGATGAGCCGCGCAATCCACTTGCTCTGGGAAAGACCGGCGCTCTTGGCCGCCCCCCGCATCCTGCGCTCGGTCTCATTGTCGAGGTAGATGGTCACCTGTCCCATTTACACCCCCTTTTCGGGCCTCCACATATATGCCCAAGTATACGACAGGATCTGCCTCCGGGAAACGTCTTTCTGAGAGCGCAACGGGCACGGTGGGGCAGAAGGCGCGCGAGCACCCCCCCAGAGTGGATGGGTTGCAAGTCAACAAGAAGGACGGGAAGTTCGTTCGAGGCGAGCTGTACGTCTTCGCGCTTCAGTTCGACGGGACGACGCTCGCGAACGGCGGCAACCCTAAAATGGTCGGCAAGAACCTGTTCGAAATGAATCTCAAGGATGCCAACG